>CALQBW020000050.1 GCA_943328915.2 Singulisphaera sp. GP187
AAATCCCGGACATGAGCATCCCTTCGGCACCGGCCGTGATGCGGGGAATCCTCGACCGGATCCGATCCGAACTTGAGGCAGGTCGCCACGTCAACATAATTGACCCCCATTTCGAAGGCCCTGTGGACGATCCGGATGCCTTGGGTTTGGTCGACGGCGCCAAACACGCTGCCGAGCGCAGACCCCCCCAATCCTAGTGCGGACACCCGCAGTCCTGTGTTGCCGAGGAGGTTGTAGCGCATCGTCGCATCCTTGTATGCAGCTGCACAAAATCCCGTGAGCCGCTATATAGGAAGGCTGCAGGGATGAGGTTACCGTTACCCCAATAATGCGTCTTTGGCCATCACACCGCGGCTTACTAATTCGCGGTAACGCACGATGGTATCTTTGACTGCTTGGTCGAGCGGGGTGTAGGGTAATTTGCCGATCAAGGTTTCGAGTTGGTTGTTTTCGTATTCGTCGGGGAAGGGCAGGGTGTCGCTGGTGCAGGTAATTTTGCCGATCACACTCGGGGCGACTGCCTCAATCGCCTGGATGATTTCGGGCATGCTGGCCAAACTGCCACGCATGTTGAACATGTCGGCACCTGCAAACGGCACGCGGGCACAGGCAATAAAGGTATTGGCGACATCGTCGGCATAGTGGTAGTCGGCCCGCCCGCCAAACGGGATGTGGTAGGGCTGGTCGACCGCCGCCGCAAACATTGCTTTGGTGGGGGTCGACGTCATCCCCTGGTCGCGGCCGGTGCCATAGACGATATACGGGCGCAAGGCAATGCTGGGGAATTTCTGTTCGTGCCAATAGACCCGCGCCGTGCCTTCGTTGGCTTGCTTGTAGACACCATACAGCGTGGTGGGGTGCCCCACCATGCCGTGGCTGATTTCGCCACTACTACCGTCGGCAGCGTCATACACAGCGACCGACGAGGCATAGACCACTTTATTGATGCGGTCCTTGCGTTTGTTGGCTGCCGCAAACATGTTGACCGTGCCGACGACATTGACACTTGCCCCCAGTGACGGATTGGCGCGACAAAACGGTACTTGCAGGGCCGCCAAGTGGATGATGTGAGTGATATCGTGGTCGTCGAGGGTTTTTTCGACGGTGGCCAAATCGGTGACGTCGCCATTCACAAAGGTGATTTTGGCCAAATCACGGTCGCTCATCAATTGCTTGAGGCGCTTTGGGTCACCACCGATATCGAGGATGACCGGGGGCATTCCTTGATTGACCAAATTGCGGGCTACCCACGAGCCGATACAGCCGAGGGCGCCGGTGAGTAAAAATCGATCAGCCATCACAACCTCCTTGTTATGAAAAAGATGCATGGGGCGACGTGACTAGGCATCCAACATGATTTGCGCAGCGCGTTTGCCGATTTCGACGGCAAAATTAGTACCGCGATCCCACGGGTAGACATGGCTCATACTGGCCCAATACAACCCTGCCAGCGGCGTTTTGATGGTCGGAATATTGTCGCTGTGGTTGACGGGTGCCACCGGTTGGGCATAGCGCTCACGGTGTACCCACGCATCGCGAATCCAGCTGGCATTAAAGGCCGGATTGATGCGGGTCAGTGCTGGGATAAAGCGCTGCACTATCGCTTCTTTGTCCATGGTCATGTACTCGTGATCTACCGGCACATAATCGCCACAATAAATCAGATGATCGCCGTTGTAATGGGCTGCATCCACAAAATGGGTATGTTCGACAATTGCCAACATCGGGAATTCAGGTTTGGGCGTATTGATCCAATAATCACCGCTGGTAAGGGGCTGGGTCAACGCAATCGTAATCACCATTGCACCGAGGGAATGAAGCGATGTCAGGCCTGCGGTATAGGATGCGGGCAGATTGGGCACGATGCGTTTGAGCATATCGGGGCCGCTGGTCACCAGGACGTTATCACAGGTGATTATCTCCCCATTGGCGCCCGTCGCAAACCAATGATTCCCGTCATAATTGAGCGAAGCCAATGGCCGACTGAAGTGAAATTTGACTCCTTTAGCCCGCAATGCCGTGACCAAATCATCGGCGAGGGCTTGGAAGCCCCCTTGGTAATAGCCCAGTTTAAAGGTCCGGGCTTTGAAGCGTGACCACAACCACGCCATATTGACTTTTTCGGCATAGGGGCCGAATTTGCCTTTGAGTAATGGCTCGATGATGGCGCGGTAGGCCGTGTCGCCCATCACCCGTTGACTCCAGGCCATGGCGGTTTCGCGTTCGAGCGGGCGCCAATCACGGACGACATATTTGAGCCAAGCAATGCTAAACCCGAAGCGTACCCGATCGAAAAAGGGCATTAGCGGGAGCTGAAGTACTTTGACGGGGCTGTCGAGGGCCCAGGTGCGGTCGCGCCACCATTGCACGGTGCGAGGAGCTTTGAAAAATAACTTGTGACCGGTGCCGATTTGATTTAGCAAATCCCGGATGTCGTGGTCGGTTTCAAACAAATGATGATAAAAGCGTTCGAGGGGCCATTCCCAAGCCTCACTCCCCTTGAATCCCGATGCCAACCCACCCGCTTGGGGGGCGGCTTCGCAGATGGTGACTTGGTGGCCGGCGTCTTGGAGATGATAGGCGGCGGTCAAGCCAGCATAGCCCGCACCCACTATCAACACGTGCATGGTTATTCTCCTTGACGAGCGTCAACGGCCCGCCCGAAATCATCCCAACTCATTTGTTCACGGAGCATATACCAGGCGCCGAGCAAGGTTATCGGCAACCACAGGGCGACATGCAACACCAACGTGTAGCCAGTGGCAATTGCTTGGCCGATGCCATAGCGTTGTAACACCAATATCCCCGGCACATCGAAGGTGCCCGCATAGCCTGGCGTTGATGGCAAGGTGGTCGCCAGATTCACGACGGCCGTCATCAACATCAACACGGTGAAATCGACGTGGAACGGGAAGCCTTGCATAATCACCCAATACTTGCCGGTTTCGGTCAACCAAATCAACGCCGACGATGCAAAAATCACTACCATTTCGCGGGGGCTTTTGAGCGATTGCAATCCGCTCACAAATTTGGTGACAATGTCGCTGCCCATGCTCGCAAAGCGGGCCGGCAAGAAGCGCGTCGCTACCCATTGCCACAAGCGCAAAAACTGGGCTGGACGGGATGCCAACACCAAAAAGAAGAGTAAGGCCACCCCAAACACCACACTAAACACCGTCACTATTTGATTGTAGACGGCAGGCAGCGGGGCAAAGGGCAGCGTGACAAAGACAAAGAGCAACATAATCAGGCCATCAAACAGCCGTTCGAGTACCACAGTGGCGAGCGAAGCGCTCATCGGCACCCCTTCGCGGCGGCGCAACACGTACGAACGCAACACTTCGCCGGCCCGGGCGGGGTAGACGTTGTTCCCCATATAGCCGATGACGACGACGGGCCACAAGCGCCGCATCGAAATGTCAGCGATAGGGCGCAACATGGCGCGCCAACGCCATGTGCGGATGACCACGGCCACCGTGTACACCGCCACGGCAGGGATGATCCACCAGTAATTGACCGATTTGACTACCCCGACAAAATCCTCGAGGTGCAACCCTTGCAACGCAATATAGATACATATGGCACTCACAATGAGCCCAATCCACAATCGTAGCTGTTTCACATCTTCCTCACAATGGACCATTCTCTATAACTATAGCAATCTTAAACGGCAAACCGGGCAGTGTCAACGAAAACCCCTGAGGAAGCAATGTGTCGTGTTATCACATACCTCGCCCCGTCGATTGTTGGGGGTGCTATCGCCACAGCATATACCCGACCACCCCCAACAACAGCACAATCACCAAATCACGCCGGCGCTGGGTTGCTTCCATGCGCTGCAGTTGACGTTCGATGCGGCGCATATCCACACGCAGCTGCCCTTGTTCAAGTTGATTCAGCACTCCATTGAGCCGCTGCGGCAACCCGATGAGTTGCCGACCGAGTTTAATCGCCCCATCAATAAACGAATCTTGCCCATCCTGCAACCATCGTTGCGCCAACGGCTGCGCCGCCCGGAAAAAATTAATCTCGGGGTCGAGCATCGTCACAACCCCGCTCAACAACCCTAATGTCCGCCCGAGATACACCACATCTTGCGGCAATTGAAACGGCAAGGTCAGCATCACCTCGCGGGTGTCGTAGGCGATGCTTTTGACATCAATGGTGCGCAAATCAGCGATACTCCGGTCAAACACATCGGCCAACACTCGCCGTAACACGCGCTGGATATCGTCACGGTCGGCTTCGGGCAAAATCATCCCCAAATCATCAAACGCTTGGATTAAACGGGGCACATCGTTGCCCACCATGGCAATCACGCCTGCCCGCAAATGCTTTTGTAACGTGGCTGGCACGTGAGCCACCGCCCCGAGGTCGAGCAATGTAAGGGTCCAATCTCCATTGCCCTTGGGAACAATCAAGAGATTCCCTGGGTGTGGATCGGCGTGGAAAGTGCCGTGCACAAAACATTGCGTAAAAAAGATATCGATTAATTGGGTGGCCACTGCACTCCGGTCAATCCCGGCGGCGGTCAGTGCATCACCGTATTCGGGACTAATCCCATCTACCCAATCCATCACCAAGACATCACGATTCGATAAATCATGGTGGATTGTGGGTAATGCGACGCGTGGGATTTGGTTCAAGAAGCGCCCCAAAGTGGCGTTGTTGTTCGCCTCGATGCGATAATCCAATTCTTGCCGTAATACCAATGCGAATTCATCAAAAATCCGCTGCAAATCTGCGCGTTGTTGAATCAAAGGATAGTTTTTGATGAGGCGTACGATTGCTTGCACCGCAGCTAAATCGGTTTCTATTACCGCATGGATACCCGGGCGCAATACTTTGATCGCCACCACGCGCTGGTCGTCACGCCGGCGCGCTTTGTACACCTGCCCCAACGACGCAGCCGCCACCGCCGTCGTGTCAAAATCAACCATGACGTGGTCATAGGCCTGGCCCCATGCCATAGCGAACATCGGAATGATTTGGTCAAAATCAATCGGCGGTACCTGATCGCGTAAATCGGCGAGGACGTGCGTGACCGGTGCCGGCAGCACATCGACCCTTACGCTCAAAAACTGGCCGAGTTTAATCGACACTCCGCCGAGTGCAATCGCTAACCGGCGGAAGCGCCGCGCTAACCCGACCCAGCGGGGGATGGTACTTGCCCGAAACCAACGACCCAAGAGCACGTCGTACACGAAAATATGCACGACCATGCCCAAGAGTGAGAAATATAATCGCCAAAAACGCCAGTGGTTCACAGTGAATCCTTCTTCCGGCAGGAACATGCCAATTGGGCCAACACTCCAATTATACTGAAATGCGGCTAGATATTCGAAAAAAGAGAAATCCCCTCCCAAAAAGACAACATATGTGAAAACAAATTATTTAATTGGCGATTCTTATGATTAAAATTGCATATTTTTGTTATGTTGACGCTGTGCAATATTATTATTTTCTTCTTAAAAAAATATCAAAATGTGGTATGATAGCGCCGTTCAATAGATTTTCAAAAGGAGATAGCCATGATTGCAATGTGGGGCAAGGCCTTGCGCACCATTCCGCGCTTGAGCCTTGAAGAATGGCAAGGGCTCGATATTGTGTCGCGTTGGTTGGTGGCATCGCGCGCGGCAGTACTGGTCATGACGGGCACATCGGCAACCATCGCCGGCTTGTGGGCATGGCATGATGGAATGTTTGATCTCACCTTGTGGCTGTGCTTATTTGTCGGTTTGACGATGGCGCATGCAGCCAACAATTTGATCAACGACTTGATGGATTTTCGATCAGGTGTCGACCACGACAACTACTTCCGTGCCCAATATGGCCCACAGCCGCTGGTGCATGGGTTCCTCAATCAACGCGGGCTCTTGCTCTATATCGCCGTCACCGGCGTCTTGGCGTTGATCCCTGGGGGCTACTTAGTCTATTTACGTGGGACGTTGGCGCTTGAATTACTGCTGATTGGCGCCGGTTTTGTGATTTTTTATACCTGGCCACTCAAATATATCGGCATGGGCGAAATCGCCGTATTGCTCGTGTGGGGGCCGTTGATGGTCGGTGGTGGCTATTTTGTAATCACTGGCCAATGGTCATGGGCTGCAGTGTTGATTAGCTTGCCGCAAACCTTGGCTGCTACTACCGTGTTGTTTGGCAAACATATCGACAAAATGCCCGCGGATCGCATCAGCAAAATCCGCACTTTGCCGGTGGTGTTGGGTGATGTCTTGGCCCGCTATGTGGCCATTGCCCTGTTTGTCGCTGAATACGCGATCGTGGCGTGGTTAATTGTCATCGGTGTCTTTACGCCGTGGTTGGCTATTGTGGCGCTTGGGCTGCCGAGTGCCTGGGCAGCCATCAAGATTTTTACCACGATCCGCCCGCAAACACCGCCGGCAGATTACCCGCCCGATGTCTGGCCCTTGTGGTACGCACCCTATGCATTTGTGCATACCCGTACCTTTGGATTACTCTTTTTGGTCGGTTTGATTGTCGAAGCCATCTGGAAACGATTCATGTAAGCAAATCACCCCACGGTTGCCGCGACGGCAACCGTGGGGTGATTTTTATTTGACGCCCAATTCCTGCAACGCACGCACTAATTGGATGTCACTGCTCTTGAGTAAATCGGCCTGGCTCAGTTTGGATGCAGCTGCGGGAGTCAATGCGTTTGAAAGATTACGGAGGACCACTTCGATATCGGGGCTAATCCCTTTCCCCCGCACTTCCTTGCCGTCAGGGGTTAACCATTGCGTCGTACCGAGGAGGATTTCGGCGCCGGCATCAAGCGGGTACGAGCGCAACACCGTGGCAGTGCCAAAGGTGGCTTCGCCGATGATAACACTCCGTTTGGCAGATTGTAATGCCCCAGCCAAAATCTCGGCAGCACTGGCACTATTGTTGTTAATCAGCACCACCATCGGAATGTCGAGGGCTAATCCTACCCCGTCGGTTTTGTAGGGTGTCTGGGTGCCATTCCGGGTTGATTCGATAAGGACAGTGGTATTTGCCGGCAAAAATTGTCCGGCAATGGTCATTAATTGATCAACATAGCCACCGGGGTTATTACGCAAATCGAGGACGATGGCGCGGGCATTGGCCGCTTTGATTGCCGACAAGGCAACCTGCATATCACCACTGGCTTTGGCAGAAAATTGATTGAGGTGGAGAAGGGCAACGCCACCCGGCAGCATTTTCCACGTCGAACTGGGGATATCGATGGTGGCGCGGGTAATGGTGACGGTCATGGTGGTACCATCTTCGTGGGTGATATCGAGGACTATTTTGGTGCCACTGGGGCCGCGAATCGTATGTTGCAATTCGGTGATTGTGGCAGTGCGCATATCGACGCCATCGACTTTGGTCACACGGTCACCGGGCAATATCCCAGCCGCGGCTGCCGGCGAGCCTTCGATCGGCGCGGCAATCATCACATAGCCGTCGCGTTCACTCAAATAGGCGCCGATGCCTTCGAAACTCCCTTGCATCGCCTCACGTTCCGTAGCCGCATCTTCGGGGGAAATGTAGCGACTGTGCCCACGGTCGCCAATACTGTCGACCATGCCACTAATCGCTCCGTCTATCATGGCGTCAGGGTTGATTGATTTTGGGTCGACATAATTTTTGGTGACGACATCCCACGCAGTATATAACCGCGCTAATTTGCTACATTCACTGGCCGTCAATGGACACGGCGCGCTGACCTGGTGCGCCACTAAATACCCTGTGCCAAGCATGACGATACTCGCCAGCATCACCAACGGCAAGACAAACCAGATGGGCAAACGTAATCGCAATATATCGCGCATAATGATGGTGTCACTTCTCTTTAAAAACGAATTGCTTGATTTTACCAATCGGTTATGAGTCTACCATTAACAGCGGTGATTCGGATTGCGTTCAACGCACACCGCAATGACTACTACGGCGCGCTGCCGAGAGTATGCGATAATTCAGCACAAATTACTTTTCTCCAAAGCGATGAATCGCTGTTGTCAAAAAGGAACGCATAGGCCATGGTGCAATTGACCTTCGCCAAAATTGCCTCGCCGATCGGTGAATTGCTGTTGGCCTGTGACAATCACGCGGTCCAGGTCCTCGACTATAGTGATTATCATGCGCGCATGCACCAGCTATTGGCACATCGCTACGGCCATGACGGCTATATTTTGGTCGAAAAATCTGACCCACTCGAGGCGGTATCACGCATTCAGGCCTATTTTTCTGGTGATCTCACTGCGTGTGATAATTTGCCTGTAGATACGGGTGGCACCCCTTTTCAACAACAAGTGTGGCTGGCCTTGCGTGACATTCCCGTCGGGACCGCGATTAGCTATGGGACTTTGGCGCACCGCATCGGTCGCCCGACCGCAAGCCGCGCGGTGGGTCGCACCAACGGCCTCAATCCAATTGCGATTATTTTGCCCTGTCACCGTGTGGTCGGCAGCAACAATGCGTTAACAGGGTATGCGGGTGGCCTGCATCGCAAAGAATGGCTGTTACGCCACGAAGGCTGGCTCGCAATCTAACGCTGAGGAAGGTGCCAAGCAAATTTCGTTTTACTCACTGTGGTGATTGTGCGAACCCAAGCGATCGTCGAGGTTCGCTCCATTCGTTGCCGCGGTCAAGTCCTCGCCTATGGCATAATACGCTGGAATAGTCCTACCGAGGAAGTGCGCCGCGATGTCGAAACAATTTGGCTTGGGCCAATTCATTGCAGCGATGCTGATGTTGCCCGGTGCCGTGGTAGTCACAACGGTGGTGTTGGCGCAAAGTCGCGTGCTGCGATTATTCCCTACCGCGTGGCCGTGGGTGCCGCTGACGACGACGACCCTCGAATTAACTGCGGTGGCGGTGTTGGTCTGGGCAATCTACCGCCGTGAATGGCCGGAATGGCGCTGGCGCGATATCGGTCAGGCATTGGCTGAGTCGTTGGCGGTGATTGGCGTTGCGATGATTGCCCCCTATTGGTTTGGCCAAATCACCATCGCATCACAGGTCAGTCTATTGACCTGCTTGAATGCAGTACTATTTGCGGTGCCACTAGCCGCTTGGTGCATGGCCGAAGAAGTCGTGTTGCGGGTGGTGTTACCGCGCATCCTCGCACCCCTGCCGATGTGGTCACGCTATAGTAGTCTGTTGGTGCTGGCATGCCTGGTGCAATGGAGCATCATGACGCCGCAATCGTATTACATCATTGCCGTGATTGTGGCAGGCGAATGTGTCAGTCTGTTGAGTATGAGCGTCCAATCCCATTTTGGTCTGGTATGGGGGCGACGCTGGGCATGGCGATGGGTAACGGTTGGGCTGCTCGGTGCCCAAAACATCGGCTTCGCCACCACGCTGCAAAGCCCGGCTATGCCGATTGTGCGTGACGCTGCCACGATGATGATAATCATCGGTAGTGCACTGGCGATTTGGATCATCCAAATCGGCTATGCGTATTTAGCCAACCGTCAACAGCACGACGATGACCACAATCCCGAAGCATAAACTGATGACTCCCGATAAAGACCAGTCACTGTGGGTTTTTTGCACAACATGCCGTTAAAACTATAATTTGTAGTAATCAAATATAGCACAAAAACTGCGGTGTGAATTGCATGCAACTATCATTCAACTGGTGGCGTCTAGCCAGCGAGAGAAAAAGCTATTGGGAAGGAACTATCATGCGTACATTTTTTAAGATTGGGACAATTGTCAGTGGGGTTGCCCTCTTGCTTGCGGGAATCGGCTATGTCACCTATCGCTGGGCGAGCAATCAGATGACACTGACGAACGAATACGAATTCGGCGCAGTCGAAGAGTAGATACCACGCAAAACCGCGTGCCGCTCTGACAAGAGCGGCACGCGGTTTTAATTGTAGTTATTCGATTCCTACGCTCCAGGCTGCTTCGAGGTCGTTGGGTGAAAAGCGCCGGAATGCTAGGATGGTACTGGTTTTGGTGATGCCATCGATTTGCGAAATCTCGTCGGGAATAACCTCGGCGAGTTGTTCGTAATCTTGGAGCCGCACAATTGCAATGATATCCCATTCGCCGGTCACACTATAGACTTCGCTGACATGGGGCAAGCTCGCAATGGCTTGGGCCACGCGTTTGATGGCGTCGGGGCGGGCCTGGATCATGGTGAATGCAGTCAACATTGCTTTTGCCTTTAGGTATGCGCCAGATGAGGCACATCAGGGACGAATTGATAGGTGGGTTCGACTTTTTGGCGGCGCATAATCCGGATGATAATGCTCCACGTTTCGTACAACCCATTAGGGGTGTAGGGCAATTCGTTTTTGATAGCCTTGTGCAACCGTTGCAGTTTGTAGCAAGGCACGCCGGCATACATGTGGTGCTCGATGTGGTAATTCATGTGCCAGTACAAAAACTGCACGATGGGGTTGAGATAAATCGTACGCGTGCATAAGCGATAGTCTTCGACTTCATCTTTGAGCCCGACGTGCTGGGTGTTGTTGCACAAAAAGAGCAACACGCCGCCATAAAACGGTGCGAACGTAATCACCACCGGCAACATCCACCACCCCGTGACAAAGGCTTGGGCGATAATCAGCGTATGCCCCACCAACAAAATCCGGGCCCAGTTGGTCATTTCACGGCGGCGAGCTGGTTTGCTGTCGGGGAAGAGCGTGCGTTGCCAATCATTTTCGAGTCGGCCGAAGCTCAGCAGGATCCAGCTTTTGTATCGCTCAAACACCCCTTGGGGATTGATAAATGCCGTGGTAATGAAGCTTTTGAGGGTGATTTCGATCGGCAAAATCACTTCCATGTCGTCGGGCTGATGCAACGTGTATTTGTGGTGCTCTTGATGGCTTGCCCAAAAATAAACGTGATTCAACCCCCCGATAAAACTCACAAACAACAAGAAAAACCGGTTGAGTCCGCGGGTTTTGAAGACGGTATTATGACAAAATTCGTGAAAGGCGTTGAGCAAAAAGGCATACACTGTGCCATGTAAAAACAAGCAGGCCACGAGCAGCGGCCAGCTAAAGTGGGTGCTGGCATACCACGACAACGCCCCGGTGCCTGCAATAATCCCGAGGTGGCCGAGGGTCTGCGCAAAGCCCCAAGCATCACTGCGTTGATTGAATTCGGCGAGGGCTTCACGGCTCAACGGCACGCGATACCAGTGCAACGTCGACTGGGCTATTGGCTCGCTCAAAGTGTCTGACATGCTGGCCTCCGTACAAGAGAATTAAGCGATTAACGGGGGATCTTCGGTAAAGAGTGATTTGGTCTTGTTATCGCGCATTTCGATGACGGTCTTGCCGTCGCGTTCGACCCATACGCCACACTGCCCACCCGCTTTACTGATACCGAGTTCGACTTCGCTGCCGTCCATCCGCAGGACGGGGTGGTAGTACTTCGCGACTTTTTCGGCATCACCCACGATGTAGTGACCGATGAGGGAACGCCGGAAGCGGTCGGGACTTGTGTTTGGATAGCTACCATGGATCAATTGGCCATTGAAGAAGAACATGTCGCCAGCCTTCATGATGACCGGTGCGACCTGCATTCCTGCGGGCACTGGTACCATGACATCGGTGAAGCTCTGGGTGGTGTCTGATGGGACGGTACACAGCAACGGCAATAAATGGCTGCCTGGCACGACTTGCATACAGCCATTGGCTTCGTCGCAATCGTCGAGGGGCAACCATGCGGCCATGCAGGTGCCTGGTTGCACGCGTAAATAATATTGGTCTTGGTGCAGGCCTTGGCCGCGGGCACCTGGGGGTTTGAAATAGAGCATGGTTTGCACGGCAAAGGGGGATTTTTCGAGCAACGCTGTCATGATGGTGTTAATGCGGTCATCGAGCATCCAGTTGAGGCTTTTGCCATCCCAACGGTGCATATGGATCATGCGCGGGTATTGTTGGAGTGGGTCGGGGATGTTGTCGTCGCCGCCAATCGGCACGCCGGCAAAATCACCTTCGTGGGCGCCTTGGCGGCTCATTTCCATGTAATGACTGACGAATTCCGCAATTTCCATCGGGCTGAATACGCCGCGCACGACGGTATAGCCTTCGCGGTCGAATTGTTCGCGATTCGCTTGGAGGGCTTGGGGGGTAAGTGACATTCCAGGCTCCTTTGCGTGGGAATGAGGGTTGGTGTGGAAATATTGTATCATGCAAGTAGGCGATAGTGTATTCCGATTTCACAAGGAACCATGGATTTCTTCGACCGCGCACCGCACGGATTGAAGGTAAATGTCGCCCATCTATCGCAAACCCTGTCGCATCAAGATTCACAATGGCAAATGCGCAGGCCATTCTGATTCATTCCCAATTTGCACCATCCGTGTGGTTACCGCGACCAAAGAAATTGCAGAAAAAAAGCTATGGATAGTCAACACATACGCACTCAAAATCAACGCTCGTGGGATGCGGTGGTGCCAGCGCACATCAGCCATCATCACGATGTCCCCGGGTTTTTGCGGGCCGGCGGCAGCTCACTCTTTGCCGAAGAACAAGCCTTGCTCGGCGATATCGCCGGCCTAACCCTCGTCCACCTGCTGTGTAATGCGGGACTCGATACACTGAGCCTCGCCAATCGCGGCGCCCACGTGACCGGTGTCGATATAAGCGGGGTCGCGATTGTCCAAGCGCAACGTTGGGCCAGCGAAAGCGGGATTGCCGCGACGTTTATCCAGTCAGACGTCTATGATTTTCTCGTGAAAACCGAAAACCGCTATGACCGCGTCTATTGCGGTTACGGTGTGCTGTGTTGGCTCAACGACTTGACCAGTTGGGCGCACGGCGTAGCGCGGGTGCTTGCACCCGGTGGCCGGTTTGTGCTGATGGAGTTTCACCCCACGTCAAACATGTTTGACAGCCAATGGCAATTACACCGCGATTATCCCCACGGCGGTCGTCAACTCGATTTGCACGGCATCGACGATTATGTGGCGGGGTCGGGGGGTGGATTGACCCCGTCCGGCTATGCATCGGGCGTGACGGCATTCGTGAATCCCGAGCCGTGTCATTTGTTTCAGTGGAGCGTCGGCGAGGTGGTGACGGCGTTGGCGCAGGCGGGACTCACCATCACACGCCTCGAAGAGTATTTGTTTTGTAATGGCGAAAAACCGTTCCCCGATATGGTGCAAGGGAGCGAACGGCGGGTGGTAGCGCCACCCCACATCCCAAAAATTCCGTTGCTGTATGGCATTGCCGCCCAGAAAGGAGCAGAATAATGGACCGAATCGTCTTGTCGGGCATGCAGTTTTTTGGCTATCATGGCACCCGCCCCGAAGAAACCACCCTCGGCCAGCGCTTTGAAGTCGATGTCACCGTGGGGCTCGATTTACAGCCAGCCGCAGCCGCCGACGATTTGACGCTCGGTGTCGATTATTCCCGCTTTCATGCCATAGCCCAGGCCGTGGTGACGGGGCCGCCCCTCAAATTAACCGAAGCGGTGGCCGAGCGCATCGCGCAACAGATTTTGGCGGCCGAACCGGCGGTGGATTGGGTCGAAGTGCAGGTGCATAAACCATTTGTGCGCTTGGGCGATACCGTGCTCAAGGGCTCTACCGTCATCATCGAGCGCCGACGATGATGCGCCCGACGGTTACGCTGGCCTATGCCCAAACGCTCGATGGCCGAATTGCGGCCCGCGACGGTTCGTCGCGCTGGATTAGTGGCGCCGAATCACTGGCGCGCACCCACCAACTCCGAGCCAGCCACGCTGCCATCATGGTGGGGATTGGCACGGTGCTCCACGACGACCCGCGTCTGACCGTACGCCTGGCCACCGGGCGTGACCCCGTGCGGGTGGTTATCGACCGCACGCTGCGCATCCCGTTGTCCGCCAACCTGCTCTGCGATGGTGCTGGGGTTGGGACATGGGTCGTCTGTAGCGAAAATACCCCTGAGGCACCGCGTGAACGGTTGCGCGCCCTCGGTGCAACAATTATCCCAGTGCCAGAAGATACCTATCACCAGCTCGATCTGCACGCCACATGCCAATTACTCGCCGCCCGGGGCATCGGCTCGGTGATGCTCGAAGGGGGGAGTCGCCTGATTACCAGTATGCTTACAGCACAGCTCATCGACCGCGTCGCCATCACGGTGGCCCCCAAAGTCCTCGGCACCGGTGTGGCGGCCTTTGGCGATATCGGGATTGAACGGATGGCAGATGCGTTGCAGTTCCATAATCCAATCTATACCCCGTGTGGTGCAGATATCTGGATCGAAGCCGAGGTACGCTATGACCCGTGATGCTCAGGCTATTTGGATTACTGGCATGCGCCAAATCACCATCCGTGCCGAAGAATTAGCCATGCTCAGTGACGAAGACATTGCCATAACCACCACTTGCTCGGCCATCAGTCATGGCACCGAAATGTTGGTTTATCGCGGTCAAGTGCCCGCAGATTTAGCCCTCGATTTGCCGACATTTGCGGGCAGTTTTGCCTTCCCCATCAAATATGGCTATGCGCTGGTGGGCGAGGTATCGGCCTGCGGGGCAGCGGTGACGAGTCATCAGGTCGGCGACCGGGTCTTTGTATTGCACCCCCACCAGACGCAGGTGCAGGTGCCGGCTGCCCAAGCCAAACGCATCCCGGCCGGCATTGCGGCACCGACGGCCATTCTTGCCGCCAACATGGAAACCGCCATCACCATCGTGCACGATCTCCGCCCCGCCCTGGGGGATGTGGTGGTAGTGATGGGATTGGGCGTGGTGGGGTTGTTGGTCACCTGGCTATTGGCACGGCTGCAACTCTGCAGTCTGATTGCCGTCGACCCGGTGGCCCTGCGGCGCGAGACTGCCCAGCGCCTCGGTGCGACGCATGTCTGTGCGCCTGCCGAGGCCGCGGCCGTGGTGGCTGCGGCGACGCACGGTCGCGGCGCCGACGGTGTGGTCGAGGTGAGTGGCAACCCAGCGGCGCTGGCCGGCGCGATCGCCGTCGCCGGCTTTGAAGCGCAGGTGGTGGTGGCGTCGTGGTACGGCACCAAAGCTGTGACGCTTGATTTGGGGAGTCACTTTCACCGTAGTCGCATCCGCTTACGTGCCTCACAAGTCGGTCATTTGGCAGCGGATTTAATGCCACGCTGGGATTATGCGCGCCGCATGGATGAGGTATGGCGTCAGTTGGCGCTCTTTCCCGCTGATGTCCTCAAGAGTCGGCATTATGCATTTGGCGACGCAGCCCAAGCGTTTGCACTGGTCGATGAAGGCGGAGCCGAACTGCTGCAAGTCGTGTTGGATTATTGAGAGGAAGCGACATGTACGAAATCGGTGTGGTGGGCCAATTCGAAGCAGCCCATCGTTTGGTCGGTGATTTTGGGCCGGCACAACGCATGCACGGGCATACCTATAGGGTCGAGGTGAGTGTACTGGGTGCGGCGTTGGCCGTAGATGGGACCTTGGTCGACATTAGCCTGATTCAGGCCCGTCTCGGTGATGTGGTGGGGCGTTTGCACTACCAAAACCTCGACGAGGTGCCGGGCTTGATTGGCCGCAACACTACGGCCGAGGTAGTGGCTGAATTCATTTGGGGCGAATTAGCCAGCGTGCTCCACCAACGGGGCTTGACCCAGTTGCGGGTGGCAGTGTGGGAATCACCCCAAGCCTGGGCCGCCATCACCAAGGAACTCGCGCCGTGAAGATTGTGATGATTACCGTGGGCAATCCCGCGCGCCTGACCGGTGGCTACCTCTACCACAAACAGGTCTATGCGATTTTGGCGCAAATGGAGGTACCAATCAGCGAAATCATCGTGTCAGAGGCTGATGCCGCCGCCCAACGCACTGCGGTCATCACCCTCAACCCTGGTGATTACGACATCATCATGATTGACGCCTTAGCGCGGATTGCGGTGGCACCCTATGTCGCTTCCTGGTGCACCAAAACCAAAGTCATTGCCATGGTACACGAGCTGCCATCGCTGGCCACTGGTGGCGCAGAAGATGCTGCCGAGCAACTATTGATTGAATCGGCGCACGTCTGTATTGCGGTGAGTCGCGAAGGGCGCGCCCGCTTGCTCGAGCGCTCCGTGGAAGGCAATCAAATCGTGGTGGCCAACCCGGGCTGCGACCGCTTGGGCATCCCTATTCATCGCCCGATGCGCTACGTCCTTGACGACAACGCCGCCATGTGTGTGGCACAGTGGATTCCCCGCAAGGGCATCGATGCCGTGTTGCGCGCCTGGGAAATCGGCGGCTTTCGTACCATGGCGCTGCGGTTTTATGGTGAAACCACCGCTGATCCCGAATATACCGCCCAAATCTGGCAGCAAATCAACGATTTGCGTGCCAAAGGCTTTACCATCGAGGTGCTCGACAGCGTCAGTGATGCCCAATTGCGCCAAGCCTATGCCGAAAACCGCTTTATGATTTTGCCATCACGCTTCGAAGGCTACGGCATGGCCTTCGCCGAAGCAATTTGGGCGGGGATGCCGGTGATTGGCTACCACATTCCCACCGTCGCTGCGATTGTACGGGGCGCTGGCCACCTGGTCGCCGTCGATGATATTGCCCAATTGGCGTGGAAAATCGAATACCTCGGTGGCGATGATTTGGCTATTTATGATGCCTGGGAAAAAGTAATGACCCGCCGCAACTTCTTGCCTCGCTGGCAAAATACGGCTTTTGCGTGGCTCGATGCCTTTGCGCTGGCGTTTGACTCGCAATTGACCGATTATCCGGTGCGCGACTACGTCATCTAAGCAAACTAGTCGTTCAACAAATGTCCCATACGTGTTTTTTTGGTGATTAAATAGTCGTGGTTGACGCTGTTGGCCACCATTTGAATCGCTTCGCGACTGACTACGTGGATGCCATTGCTGACCAGTGCATTGATTTTGCTGGGGTTGTTGGTCAGCAACCGCACCTGGGTTACGCCAAAGTACTGGAGCATTTGTAAGGCAATCGTATAATCGCGCATGTCGTCGGGGAGCCCGAGGGCGCGGTTGGCATCGACGGTGTCGAGGCCGGTTGCTTGCAATGCGTAGGCTTTGATTTTGTTGACCAGGCCAATCCCGCGCCCTTCTTGGCGCAGGTAC
>CALQBW020000051.1 GCA_943328915.2 Singulisphaera sp. GP187
ATTGCCAAGGCGCGGTTTTTATGTGGATGGGTTACACGACGAGATCGAGATTTTTTAAATAGTGCCAACTCTGAGGGATGTCATGGTGATTATTGAGCTCGAGAATTAAGCGAGGGCGATGTGCGAGCTCCTGGATGGCCGTAAATATGCTGGTAAAATTGATATCACCACTCCCCAATGACAAATGCGCATCATAACTTCCATCGTTATCTTGAAGGTGGATGTGTTCAAGTAAGTCGCCGTTTTGGCGAATCCACTCAGCTATATTCGCACCATGACGAGTCATGGTGATGCGTACATGCCCTACGTCGATACTATGACGTACCCATGGGGAGTCAAATGAAGTAATCAGGCTGCGTAGATGCTGGGGGTGTTGGTCTTGGATAGTTTCGATGACCAACATACAGCTAATTTGCGCAGCTTTGGCAACCACGGGTGCCATAATGCGATTGGCGATTTGTATGGTAGATGTAAGTGTTTTGGGTTGAATCGCACTAAAAGGTGATCCAAACGCCATAAACGGACTATGCACCACCATGTGACTTGCGCCAACAATTTGGGCAAATTCCAGTCCTTGCAATAATCGTTGTTGCACCACCTGTTGGATTGCACGATCTTTGCAACCAATATCGATTCCATAAAACGGTCCATGGATGCCCCGGCGGCCTGTGTGCGCTTTGAGCATATCGCGGATTTCGTAGCCACGGGCTTGCCAATCACCATCGAGTAAATCAGGATCTGTGATGTCTTGGATTTCGAGATCACGTTGATTGGCCAAAATCCATTCAAGGTGATGCGGTAAATGATGTGAGGTCAGGGCTGCACCGACAATTGGGAGTGTGCTCATAAATACTCCTTGTACACAAATCACGCATAGTATGCAACATAAATGTTAAGCACACATCACACCATGGTTATCGTTTTGGCGTAAGCGATGACCGCGTCAAGGCAATCAGTCCCAATACGCTGGTAATTACCGCCACCGCACTTATCAGTGGTAACCCGCCGCTGAGGTACAAAAATTCACTACTTTGTGACGAAAAAATCCGCCCGATGCCCACTGCTGCCGACGTCATGGCCATCATAGTACCTCGGGCAGCCGGTAAGGCTTCAGAAATCAGTGGGAAGCTGGCGACGATGGCGTATTCAATAAAGAAATAAAACAAAAACATCATCACTGTGACAACCCACCAATTGCTCCCCACAAATGGGAGCAACGCCAAACAGATGCCGGTTAGTAAAAATCCCCAAATGACTGAACGCCGTTTGCCGATGCGGTCTGCAAAGGCGACGACTGCACTCGAACCTGCTAATTCGGCGATCCCAATGATGACAAATAATCCTCCGATCATCGCCTCATTTGCCCCAAAAGCACTTTTGAGCCAGGTACTTTGCGTGATAAAAAACAAATCATTGCCGCCAAAAGTCAAAAACGGGAAAAGCAAAAGAATCGCTAAGCCTGGTTGTCGCAAGAATTTCACGATATTGAACTTCTCGTGCGTGCGTTGCTCATAGGGTACGCTATGATGATGCTCGGGAAGTTGCCATAACATAACAAAACTCAAGATCCCAATGCACGCTAAAACCGCGTATGCCACCATACTTTGTTGCTGTTGGTTGATTAAGTACATCAAGGGAGCAACGCCGATGATTGCCGAAACAGCCCACGCCATTTCGAAGACCCCCAGCACGCGGGCCCGTTGTTCGTAGGGGCTACGGGCGCTGAGATAGGCTTGCCCGGAAGGTAAATAGAGCGTAGTGGCTAATCCAATTAATAAATATCCAACCAAAAATGCCATGAAGCCACTTGCAAAACTACATGAAAATGCACCTGTGATAAAGAGTGTCAAGGCAATCAGCATGGCTTTACGCTCGCCAAAACGGTCAGACAAAGCCCCCCCGATTGGAGAAGCAAGTGAAGCTGCCGTTTGAATGGCAATGAGCGTCGCTCCTTGTTGGAGCGATATGTCGAACCGGTGGCTCAAGAATGGGAGCAACGGATAGACTATCCGGAATGCGGTCGTCGAGGCGAGCCGACCTGCCGTTACCACAATTAAATCAATCGGGCGTAAACTTGGTAATTGGGTCACAATGACTCCTCGTAATCAACAGTTTTAACGTATAGGAGTGAGCGCTGAGCGGGTTAACGCAAATAGGCCCAGCAAACTAGCGAAAACAGCAACCACACTAATAAGTGGCAATCCTCCATGGAGAAACAAATATGCACAACTAAGTGCCGAAATAATCCTACCGATACCAACGGCAGCAGCCATCAAAGCCATCATAGTGCCACGAGCAGTAGGCAAGGCTTCTGAAAAAAGCGGAAAACTGGCAACGCCGGCGTATTCGATTAAGAAATAATATAAAAAAATCATTACCGTGATAACCCACCAGTTATCCCCGACATAGGGAAGCACCATCAGACAAACGCTGGTCAACAAAAAACCACCAATGACCGAACGGCGTTTGCCAATCCTGTCTGCGAAGGCCACAACGGCACTTGAACCTGCTAATTCGGCGATGCCAATGATGATAAATAATGCACCAATGAGGGCTTCATTGGCACCAATAGTAGTACTTTTGAGCCATGAACTCTGGGTTGCAAAAAACATATCGTTGCCGCCAAAAGCGAGCAGCGGAAATAGTAGTATCACGGCTAACCCTGGATGACGAAGAGCCGCTGCGATGGTGAATGGTGGGTGCGCACCAATTACTATATGGTGGCGATGATGATGCTCGGGGAGTTGCCATAACAGCCCAAAACTCAAAATCCCGATCCCTGCTAATATCGCATATGCCATCATGCTTTGCTGTTGCTGATTAATCAGGTACATCAGCGGTGCTACCCCAATAATTGCAGAAACAGCCCAGGCCATTTCAAATATCCCGATGACGCGGGCACGGTGGTCGTAGTGGCTGCGCGCACTGAGATAGGCATGCCCTGACGGCACATACAGTGCAGTGGCTAATCCAATGAACATATAGCCAACAAAAAACGTGAGAAAACTGCTGGCTAGACTACAAGATAGTGCACCGGTGATAAATAGCGCGAGGGCAATAAGCATCGCTTTGCGCTCACCGAAGCGGTCAGCGATGTTGCCACCGATAGGTGATGCCAGTGAGGCGGCGGTTTGGATGGCGATGAGGGTGGCACCTTGTTGGAGCGATATGTTGAAACGATGGCTCAAAAACGGTAGCAACGGATAGACGATCCGGAAGGCAGTAGTCGCAGCAAGCCGACCAGCTGTTACCACAATTAAATCTATTGCTCGTAAATTCGGAAAATGGGTCAAAGCCATTTCTAATACCTTATTGATAATACTGTTTTTTATCCATGGCTGGTTAAACGCAATTTGACGTGGGAACTCATTCTCCGTATGTTGCGACAGGCGTACTCCGCGGTCATATAACTACAGCAATGTGGAAATTACACAATATACCTTGCAGTGTAGTATATTTATGCATAGTTGTCATACAAAAAGGAAGTCAATATGAATACTGCACTTGCAATTGGAGCCGGATTAGTAGCGATTTGGATTGTGTGGAAGTTAATTTCCGGTGTGATTCGTTTTGTTGTGGTGTTGACCATTATCGGGGTGGTGGCAGCCATGGTCATGAGGCTTTTTTGAAACAGGGATTACGAACGGTAGCTGCCACCCGATATGTAATGCCATTGCGTGAAGGAGGTTCATTGCCTGGCTTAGTCGAGGCGAGTGACGATGGAATGTACGTCGTTAAGTTTCGCGGAGCTGGTCAAGGGAGCGGTGCCTTGGTGGCAGAATTAGTCGTCGGTGAATTCGCGCGGCTGTGTGCGCTGCCAGTGCCGGAGTTGGTGTTTATCGATATTGACACAGTACTGGCGCGTTCTGAACCAGACGATGAAGTACAGGCATTAATTGTCGCAAGTGCTGGTCTCAATCTTGCGTGTGATTTTTTGCCAGGCGCGCTCCCATTTGATGCGGCGTTGCTGCATCGCGTTGATCCAATGTTGGCATCCGCAATTGTTTGGTTTGACGCCATGATGACTAATATTGATCGTACCGCCCGAAATACAAATATGTTGTGGTGGCATCGCAAATTGCATGTTATTGATCATGGAGCGGCACTCTATGTCATGCATGCGTGGGATGGCTATGAAGAACGGATTGTATCTCCTTTTTCGGCGATTCGAAATCACGTGTTGTTGCCTATAGCGAATGATATTGAAGCTGCTGACACACAATTGAGTCAACGGTTTACTCCAGAGGCAATTGCCACTGTGCTCGAAATGGTCCCCAACGAGTGGTGGCCTTTGGGACGGCGCTGGCAAGAGCCTGCCCAAGCCCGGGCTGCTTTACAAGATTACCTGGTGCGCCGGATAGCCGCGCCGCGAGCATTTGTAGCGGAGGTGCTCCGTGCCCGCTCACTCATTTGATTATGCAATCATTCGGTTAACCCCGCGCGTCGAACGCGGTGAGTCGATAAATGTTGGCGTGGTGGTGTTTTGCCGCACCAAACGCTTTCTTGCCGCACCGACGTATTGTGATACCGCGAAGGTATTTGCTTTGGATGCCTCATGCGATATCACCACCATCCAAGAACATTTGGCGGTGTTTACCGCGGTTGCGCATGGTGACCCTTCTGCTGGGCCAATTGGTGCATTACCTATTGCAGAACGCTTCCACTGGTTAGTTGCCCCACGGAGTACGATTATAACAACCACATCTGTCCATTCTGGGATTTGTAATGATCCAGAGTTAGTGGTGTCACAATTATTACAAAAATTAGTTTACTAAGATGACTATTCAGTGTAACTATGGATTATGATGCTGCATACTTAGCTGCTAATTTGCGTAATGCATCTGGGTGACGTTGGAGCTTGATAAACGCTTCGATTACTTGATCGATACCGGTCAACCCTGCGCGGAAAATGCCCTCATCAAGATAAATTTGTTCGACATGGGCCGCTCTTTCGGATACTGGTAGTGACCAGCGACTCGGGTCAAGTTGATCTGCGTACTGCACTGCAACTGGTAACCGTGATAAATGTGGTTGAAAGAGCGGGTATTTGTTCATTGGGTCATATCCCACCCAACTTCCGATTCCTTCGGCGTTTAATGCTTCGCATACCACCGCATTTGATACACCGGCAAAGGCTTCAGGATTAATTGCTACGATGAAGCGATAGAACGACAAGCGGGTAATCCGCTCGTCGAGATGGAGTGCCCGCACCCCTTGGATGTCATTGAGTCGTTGCATGAAATAACGGGCATTTTGGGCACGTTCTTCCATTTGGGCAGGGAATTTTACGAGTTGTGACCCAAGCAACGCCGCACTCAGTTCACCAAGCCGATAATTACAACCAAATGTGTACATTTGCCCTGCGGGATCTTTGGGGCGTCCGCAATCGATAAGTGAATGGGCACGTTCTGCGAGTTGCACATCTTCGGTGAGGAGTGTGCCCCCTTCCCCAGAAGTTAATATTTTGGAACTTTGGTGGCTAAATGACCCAAATGCTCCAAAACTGCCTACGCCACGTCCACGCCATTGTTTGCCTGGACTATGTGCACAGTCTTCGATGATGTGGAGGTTGTGTTTTTGGGCGATTGCAGTGAGTGCATCCATGTCACAGACAATTTGTCCCGCATGTACCGGGATAATGGCACGCGTTCGTGGCGTAATTGCTGCTTCGACGGCTTCGGCATCGATGCCCCAGCTTTTGGGTTCAATGTCGACGACGACGGGGAGAGCCCCAGCAGCCATTGGGGCATAGGCAGTTGCGGCAAATGTTAACCCTGGCAAGATGACTTCGTCACCCCATCCAATGTTGAGTGCTTTAAGGGCAACCTCCATGGTTACGGTCCCATTCACCATCAAAATCCCATGCTTGCTGCCTTGAAATTGCGCAAAATCTGCACAGAACTGCTCATTATATGGACCTGGTTCTGGGAATCCTCCCCAGCGCCCACTTCGCAATACTTCGATTAAACGAGCTTCGTCAGCTTCATCATGTATTGGCCATTCGGGGTATCCTTGTGGGCGAATGGGGGAGCCACCGGCAATGGCAAGTTGATTTGACATTAGTATCCTCCTTTGACGCGATATTAATTATTAATGAGGAGCGAATTCTTGATAATTGTCCATAGGTAGTGAAGCACACAGTTGCGCAATAGTGACGTAAAGTAAGTATACTTGAGAATTTTAGGAACATTGATGATGTGAAGTTATTTGCACAATTAGAAGAAACCACCGATTTACCCAGTGTGATTGGAAGGTAAATTGGTGGCATTTTATAAAATATTAACAGCCGTAATTGAGTTGCGATAAGAGTGATTTAGGGTTGACGGACGGTGACGACAATTGTTGTGCCATCAGGAATTAGACTTCCCATCGCAGGTTCTGTTTTTGCAACTTGCCCCGGGGCAACGCTGTCGCACAGGTTGGTCAGAACGTCACAGTCGTTGTATTGAACAATCGTTGTAGCGATGCCTGCAGATCTCAGCAATTTGAGGGCATCTGCTTCGGCAATGTTGATCACATTTGGGATGCGGCGGTTGGCACCAAGGCTTGCATATACGCGTACGGTATCATCCACTTGTAAAACCGAATCGGGGGCAGGATCGGTGCGAATGACAATATTGGTTGCAATCGTGGCATTATATTCTTCGATAAGAATGACGCGAACATTCATTGCTTCGAGTTGTTGACGGGCTTCATTGGCATCAAGACCAACGACTTGTGCTGGGACATGCGGCGCGGATTTGCCACTACTCAAAATATAATGCACGATTTTGTCTGCAGGAAACGGTTCTCCAGCAGATGGGTTTTGGCTTACAATCAGGCCTTTTGGCACATCATCAGAATAAATGGCGGGATCAGCGACAGGGGTAAGTCCAGCAGTAATCAACGCCGATATTGCGTCGTTTTCGTTCTGGTTGTGTAGATTTGGGATGGTTGCGTTCGATGCTGCGATCAAAGGCGTCGCTGTTGTTGAAGTGATTTGGGTGGCATTGGGTGTTGCTTCTGTGTTCGTATATGGTGACAATAATGGGTTGAAAAAACCAATTGCGAACAAATAAAACATTCCTAATGCAAGTGTCAGGATCAATAAAAGCAATAGAAATCCGCCAAATTCACCACCAGCGCGGGATGGCAGTGGGGAAGTAAATGTTGATCGTTTGGGGGGTAAATTACGCATCCCCGCAGATATCGAAGTAACGCTCCGGCTATTGCTGTTGGTCGCTCGAATAGGGCGAGGGGCAGCACGTACTTCTGTTTCTTCTTGAGAACGTAATAATTGGCCAAATTCTTTCGCAGTGGCTGGGCGCTCTGATGGATTTTTGGCGAGGGCGCGCATAATGAGTTGCTCGAGCGCAGGGGACACATTCGGATTGTGACGGCGAATGGGTGGTGGTTTTGATCCGACATGTTGCAATGCCACAGCTACTGCACTGTCCCCCGTAAATGGTAACTGACCAGTGAGTGCTTCGTAAATAGTGACTGCTAATGCATAAATGTCGGATTGGGCTGTTGCAGGCTGGCCACGCGCTTGTTCGGGTGAAATATAATCGGCAGTGCCAAAGGTAACTCCAGTCTCAGTTTGGGCGGTCGAAAGACCACTTTTGGCAATACCAAAATCAGTAATTTTCGCAGTGCCGTCATGGGCGACCATGATATTTTGCGGTTTGACATCACGATGAACCATGCCTAATTGGTGGGCCGCATCAAGTCCATCGGCAATGGCACTGGTTATCTCCAGCACTTGTTGCACGGGCAGTTGTTTGTAACGCAAAATTACGCTTTTGAGGTCGCTGCCATCGACGAATTCCATCACGATAAAGTGCTGGCGCTCTTCTTGCCCGACATCGTAAATATCCACAATGCTCGGGTGGCGCAAATTTGCCGCAGCCTGCGCTTCGTGGCTAAAACGTTGCAAGAAATTCAAATCGGACGCGTGATGTGGGTGAAGGATTTTGATGGCAACCACACGATTAAGTCGGACGTCACGACCGCGGTAGACAGTGGCCATGCCACCATCACCAATTTTTTCTGCGAGCTCATACCGTTGATTGAGGATTTTTGATTGCATTGTTGTAGTTGTGCTTACGCAAATGTGCGACGAATTGCAGGATTAGCTGGCGTATTGGTGATGATGCCTAAATGTGCTTCGAGCAAACACAAATTTATGACATCTTCTTGATTGTAATGTAACAATATCTCGAGCGATTGTTGATCATGCATTTCTTCGTAGCGGCGCCATAGTCTGGGTGCATCAAAACCACTAATTCCTGCGGTTGCCCGTTGGATACCGACATTTGCTTCGATCAACTTTAACCCACCACGCAGACCACGTTTTCGGCAAACTAGCATCAAATCGCTATGGGTGTAATCATTTAACAAATTAATCCGCAATCGACGCTTGATGAAGGGCAAATCGAATCCAGATCCATTGAAGGTGACAATTGTTTCAATGCCTTCTAATGCATTATAGATTGCCAAATCATTAATCCCAGCTTCAATGAGTTGAATCGTCCCAATGTCATTCCGATAGATGCCGATGACACTAATTCGTTGGTCATGGGTTGTTTCGATGTCGAGGTACGCACGCATCCAAAACTCCCACCAACATCTGTTATTTGGTATCACAGATGGAAATAACTACAAGCTGTCATGTTAGATTATGACATACTGTAGTGCGCATGTCAAAATTGGGATAATTCGCAGTGGTATACTGTAACCTGGCATTTTTAAAACAATTATACAGGACACTGATTTTACGTTCACTGAAAAGGAAAATTACATTATGCCCCAATTTGTGATTCTTGATACCGATCCAGGTATTGATGATGCTTTGGCGATATTATTGGCTATAGCATCGCCCGAAGTCGAATTACTCGGAGTAAGCGTGACGGGTGGCAATTGTCCGCTTATTGATGGTTGGCATAACGCCCGTAATGTGCTCGCATTAGCCAAACGCACAGATATCCCTGCATGCGCAGGAGTGGCTTTGCCGCTGATGCGTCCAGCGTTTACTGCTGCCGAAACGCATGGTGCCAGTGGGCTTGGGTATGCCGTCTTACCCCCGTCCCCCATCCCGCTAGCTCGTGAGCATGGCGTCGATTTTATCATCCGCGAAATCATGGCGCAGCCTGGTCAAGTCACCCTCGTCCCCGTCGCCCCTTTGACCAATATTGCCATGGCAATCCGCAAAGCACCTGAGATTGTTTCTGCGGTTCACCAGGTGATTATTATGGGTGGTGCCGTACGCACCGATGGCAACACCACATCACTTGCAGAGTTTAATTTTTTTGTTGATCCTCACGCTGCGCATATTGTATTGACGAGTGGCATGCCCATTACGCTGGTACCGTGGGACATTACCGTCGAAGTAATGCTTTTTCAACACCATATTGACCGATTACTCAAAATCAAATCGCCGATCTCAAACTTTATCGCGGCTGCAACACAGTTTTATATGGAGTTTCATCAAGCGAGCTTTGGGGTGTCCGGATGTGCCATCAATGACCCTGTTGCCTTGGCACTCGCATTTATGCCCGAACTAGCTACCACCCGAGCGGTGAGAATTGATATTGAACATACGAGTGAATTGACCATGGGCAAAACAGTTTTGAGCTATGTTGGGGATGAATCACACCCCCCAAGGGACACAGATATGACTGGGTATGATAGCACCCAGTGGCCGGCCACTTGGCGATCAGTGCATCGTCCAATCCCCAATGTACAACTCGTAACCGCGTTCGATACTCCCCGGTTTATTGAGTTATTTGTCTCTCGAATGGAATCACTCGCCCAAAAGATTCTTTAAACAATGCAACAATAATTGTCAACGCCGCGTCGGAAGTACCAGTTTGTAGGAGTTTTGCAAGGAGCGCATATGACTATCCAAAAAAAAATAACCCGCAGTCGAAGTGATCGTATGATTAGCGGTGTTTGTGGTGGATTAGCACGGTATTTTTCTCTCGATTCCGTGCTTGTTCGAGGTATTTTTGTGGTAATCGGGCTGATGAGCATGGGTATAGCGGCAATATTGTATGTGGCGGCGATTTGGCTCATTCCAGAAGAAAGCGAAATCGGTGCAGCCAACCAAATGCATCCCGGGTGGCGCTTTGATCCGTGGACGGGCGAACGGGTGAACACCAATAAGCCAGTAGAACCTCAAAATGGAATCGTGGCAGTGCCGCCAACAATAAGTGCGCCACCTACAAACGACAATGTAGATACGATTTAATTTATTTTTGCAGTAGTGAACCCTAGTTGATGTCATGTGACATTAGCTAGGGTTTTTTGTAATGCGGAAGCCCAGGAACGGATTAGTTAATAATGGATCCATCCGAAAACGACATGCACAACGTGCGTATCCGTGTGGATTTACATAACACCCACCACGAATAATCCTTCGTCCAATCGCTTGCATGTCGTTGCGGCCGTCCCTTGCATCATACGGGTAGCGTTGGTCGAGTGATGTCGTCCATTCCCAGACGTTACCTGCCATATCAAAGCAACCCCATGGGCTAACGCCATTGGGATAGCTTGCGACTGGCATGAGTTGGGTGCAACTCCCCCGGACTGCCGCATGCGTATCGTCCCAAACTTCACCCCAAGGGAATTGGCGGCCGTCATTGCCACGGGCTGCACATTCCCATTGAGCTTCGTCTGGAAGCGAGAAGTTGTCGGTTGTATATTCGCTCAACCAAACACAAAACGCATTTGCCATCGACCAGGTAATGTTTACGACGGGTTTCGATGCGGATGCAGATTGGGCTTGCCAACTGCTCGGTGCCACGCCACCGTGGGCAATGTACGTTGCGTATAATGCCACCGTTACCGTGGTGGAAGCAATGGCAAAGCTTGCCACCGTTACGCGGTGTTGGGGTGATTCTTCGCGATACGATTCACGGGTACCACCATAGTTTTTTGCCAGTGTACTGAGGTCAACGTCATCAGTCCCCATAAGGAACGTAGTGGTGGGGATGGTGATGAAGGTTGGGAGTGCAAAGGTCACGCCACTACCTCCCAGCTGCTCCCAGCTACAGTGCGTTTGAATGCGATTTGTACGGGGAAGAGGTCGCGGAGTTCTTGGATGTGGGTGATGACCAATATCGTGTGGAAATCATCGCTAATACTGTTGATTGCTTCGACCAGCCGTTCACGACCTTGGGCGTCTTGGGTGCCAAACCCTTCGTCGATTATCAATGTTTCGAGCCGATGACCGGCGCGATGGACCAACAGCTTCGACAGTGCAATTCGTAGGGCAAAACTAATACGGAAGGCCTCGCCACCGCTATATGCTTCGATAGGGCGAGTACCACTCGCATCTGATACCCGCAGGTCGATGGTTTCGATCGTTGTACCTTTTTGGGTTTCGGTATTCGTTGAAATATTGAGATAGAGTTGATTATCACTCATCCGCGCCAAAATTTGATTGGTCTCTTTTTCGAGGGCAGGAATAGCATAGTCGCGAATGAGCATTGCTTGGATGCCTTTGCTCGCAAACGCTTTTTCGAGGATATCGTAACGGTTCATTTCGTTGGCAATAGTGGCGAGCCGTGCTTGTTGGGTCACAAGATTGTTTTGGGCTTCACGCGCAATAGTAAGTTTGGCTTGCAGTTGGCTACGATGGTCACGACAATTGCGTATTTCGTCGTCTGCTAATTCGCGCATTTGTGGGGTTGAAATTGCAGTGTTACGTTCGCCAATCCGACTAGCTAGCGATTGGCTGCGTTCGGTATGGTGAATGACATCGGCATGGCTCTTGTCTCGGGTGGCACTCAGTTCATTGAGCCGATGGGTCGTGTCTTGGTGACGTTGATTGGCTGCGTCAAGATTCGCTTGGCTCACGGCAAGTTGGTTGTATACGGAACGAATGGGTGAGAGTATGTCGATTTGGGCTTGGACAGCGCGTAATCCATTTGGATCGAAGTTGAGCGTGGCCAGTGCTGCGGCAATTTGGACAATTGCCCGTTGTTCGTTGGCGGCAAATTGATTGGTATCGAGTAAGAGTTGGGTGGCTTCATATTCAGTGCGGCAGGCATCTCGACGCTGTTGCTGAGCAGTGAGATTCGCGATGTCACTCTGTAATTGGACAAGACGTTGTTGGACGAATGTCCGTGCGGCGTGTTGATTATTCGCTGTATGTAATGCATCTTCGAGTTCGATGATTTGTTGTTGGCTAATACTAATAGTGGTGCCCAGTTCAAGTCCTACGAACGCATCGTGTTGTTGGTGAAGTTGGGCCAATTGGATTTGTACCCGGTCTGATTCGTTCCGCTGTGCTTCAATTCCCCCGAGTTGGCGTCGAATGTCCCCTGCTTGGATTGTTTGTTGTTCGCACGCGAGTTTTTCTTCGTTCAGTGATGCAATTTGTCCATTTATGTGGGTGATTTGTTCACGAAATAGACTGAATTGACTACGAAGCAGCACAATTTCCTGTTCAAATTCAGCCACGGCATGACTGTAATGGTCATCATCCATCATTGTTTGGCAGGTTGGGCATGGTTGATCAACGGTCAGGGATTTTTGTTTTTCGGAAAGCTCAAGTCCTCGCGCCTTGACGCTATCACGTTGGGCAGAAAGATTGGCATTATTTTCTTGGAGCAGAGTTAATTCAAATTGGATGGCCACGTGACGTTTTTGGGCATCCTCACATGTTGCCAACTGGGTATTGAGCATCTCCCACGGTTGCGTGCGTTCGTAGAGTTGTGTCATGCGGTCATCCAGATTTTGGATTTCGAGTCCAGTGCGGGTTTGTTGTTGCAGTTGGGATTGGGCTTGGGTAAGCGTCGACCGAAGCTGTTGTTGTTGTTGTTTTAATGCTGTTATCTGGGCATTGACATCTTGTAACGAGACTATTTGGGCCGTCAATTGGGCATGTTCATTGACCAAATTCGGTAAATTAGTAATCGCAGCATCCAAAAATTGGATTTCGGCGCTGAGGCGTTGGATGGTGTGGGTGAGTTGTTGTTTTGCGTCACTTACGAAGTTCGCATTCGTTTGGTGTTGCTGTTGGAGTTCATCGTGCTGTTCACGTTGCACAGTAAGGGTGCGAGTGGTCTGTTCAAGGTCTAAAAGTTGTTGATATTGGGTTTCAATGGTTGGGCGCTGCGCGAGTTGTCCTTCTAATTGTCCAATAGTTAAAGCCAATTCCTGTTGCAGGGTGGTGACATTATCATATTGTTGTTGGGTTTGGCTAAGGTTTTTTTGGGCATTCTGCAATGCAATACGCGCATCAACATAGTCACCATAGGTTTCTGCAGACTGGACTCGTGTATCGGCTTTGTTGAGATATTCTTCGAGGGTAGGTATTTCAGATGCACGTTGTTCGTCATTGGCCATTTGGCCCTGGAAGTTGGTTTTTTCGTCATTGAGTTTGGTGCGGGTTATTTTGGCACGTTCGCGATATTTTTCATATTGATCGATCTCGAGGATTTGTGCCAAAATATCACGGCGTTCACTTGCGGTGAGTTGGGTAAACGAGTCGGCTCGCCCTTGACGAAGATACGCAGAATTTTGGAATACCGCATAACTCATGCCGACAATTTCGTTGGTGATACGCTGTTGGGTTTCGCGCATGGTCCCGCCACTTATTGATGCCCATTTCGTGCGTTGGGCGTCATTGGCTTGCTCCAATAAAAGCTTGGTTCCACCCCGATTTGTGGTGAAGCTGCGGTGGATACGGTAGTTGATGTCATTCACCATAAACGTCAACTCGACGTACATATCTTGTTCACCGAGGGTGATGATTTCGCGTTCACCGAGTCGAGCTTCTCCCCAGATAGCCCAATGGATTGCTTCGAGAAACGAAGATTTGCCCGCTCCATTGTCGCCACTGAGACAGGCAATATGTATTGCAGTAAAGTCGAATGTAGGAGTTTCATTTCGATAACTTAAAAAATTTTTCATGCGTAACGAAACGGGAATCATGATGACCTCTTATTATCGTATAGCATGAATCGTATCATTGATGGATTGATTAAATACTGTATCCGTACATGCTGCCCAAATAGGTGGCATTTGCCGTCGCAATTGGGTTGCTTCTTGGCGTAAGTGGGCAAGAATTTTTTTTGCAGGTGCGTCGGTAAGCATTTTCATACTGCCGAGGAGTTCAGCCGCAATCACTGCATCCTGAAGCACCCCGAGGTGCTTTTGCAAGGCATCGAGTGCATCAAACGCTGGTTGAGTGGCTGGGATCAAAATGGTCGGAAAGCATTCAAGGATATAGCGTAAACGTTTACCACGGATGCGTAACGTATGCAATTCTTTTTCGTGGACGCGGTCAAAACTCGCTGACAACGGTTGTTGTAACTCATGGCAACGTTTGGTAATACTATCGCCTATTGCGGTGACAACCGTTGGCTGAGATGTGATAGTCGCAGAGTGGTTCGTACAGACAAAAGTTGCGTAGGTTTCCAAAAATCGATGATGTTTCGCGCTCGTTATGAGTTCACGGAGTTCTGCCAAAGCTTTCTGTCGGGTTTTGGCGATTCCTTTTTGAATTGATGCTGGGATGGGTGCTTCGCCAAATATACGTTGCACTGTGTCATGGAAGGCATCACAGTCTCGGACAACGCCATGGAATCGCGCCATCCGGCGAAATCCTCGTTGGAATTGATTGAGTATTTCAGCATCATAATAGCCATCAGCGCAATCGAGGAGGGCACGGATTTTCCGTAATGTGACACGCATTTTATGGATGCTTTCTGCATCGAACGTAGCCAACACTTCTTGTTCGCGATGGAGCATGCGACGAAACTGATAGCGAAGTTGGAAGCGTAAGCCTTCGCTAAAAGGCAGCTTATTGATATTAAGCGGAGCGCTATGCACCTGATAATCAGGGAGTCTGACACGTGTGACGAATTTGGCAACGTGTTCACGTTGGTCACTATCGAGTGCAAGCCAAAATGGCTCACAATCTAAATTGGTTTGATTTGGGTATTCACGACTGATTTGAGTGGTGCTGGCACACAAAAGCCGGTTGTTGGGTGAATCAAAATGCGCGAGTGGCACAAAAAGTGATTCATCGGCACTCCGTTCTGTCCCGAGAAGGAGCGCGATATGGGCGCTGAGTGCTTGGTGGACATCAGGAGTTTCGGGATGGTTTGCATGCAAACGTAATCCGCGCGCAAGTTTACTGAGTTGTTCGTGCATACTCGGGACGTGTCGTTGGACTAATTCGCCCAACATAGAAATTTGCACAGGAGTTGTTGTTTGGCGAGCCTCGATCTCGATTTCACAAAACGATTCTTGATGTCCGGCGGCATGGATACTGCCATGATCCAGGACCAATTCGGCGATTGAAAGCCCAGCGCTGTCGATAATATTGCGAATTTGGCGCTTTGTTATGGTATGCACTATCGGGAGTAATTCATGCGGAGCAATACCATACCTATCGAGTTGGTCCAAAATCGCTTCTGGCCATTGCGTTGGTTCAAGTGGGTATTCATATTCTTGACGTACTGACACATCACCGACATCAGGTCGGCTTGTTTTGAACGTAATAAATTGTGCAATTTGATCGACGACCCGAATCCGGATACTGCTCTGAACTTGGGCGAGAGTATGCGTGATGGTGTCAAAATATATCGAGTGGAGGTGTCGCGTAGCAAGCGCGTGTAAGTGGAAGTTGCCAAGCGTGCGACGTTTCCACAGTCGTTTGGCTGCTTGTTCGTCGATGACACGTAATTTGAGTTCTATTTCTTGGGGAATAGTCATAAATCTAAACCTTGTGACATTCGCAGTATGGAATGTAATTATACGGGAATTCCGATAGGTATAATGCAAAACCCGATTTTGTCTCCTAAATCGGCACGTGGTTGAAGCTGTTTCGGGGATTCGCGTTCCTGCACGGTTGAAAAGCCGCTGCAAAGTAGCGCAGCGTTTTAAATGGTACGGCGAAAGAGTCATTTATCGTGAATGAGTTCCCAACCGACATTTACATCAACTTCATGCTATAATGTCTCAGAAATGCACAATTCGCCGCGCCAGGTTAGGCGCACCTTGAGCACACACGGAGTTATTTCGGTGAAGGTTACAAGTGAGCGCTTACCGCGCAGTTTGATGAAGTTGACTGTCGAGATGGACGAAGCCACGGTTGAAAAAGAACTCGACCGGGCTGCTCGGAGTTTGTCACAAAAAGTACGTGTTCCTGGTTTTCGTCCCGGTAAAGTTCCTCGTCCAATTCTTGAACGCTTTTATGGTCGTCAAGCGCTCGTCGAAGAGGCATCCGAGGGGATAATCAATGCTGGTTTCCGTCAAGCGCTCGAACAAGAAGGCATTGAGCCTATTGGTCAAGCAAGCCTTGATGATGTACAGTTTCTTACTGCACCGTACACATTTGTTATTCAAATTCCAGTAGATCCAGTTACCCGTATTGCTGACTACACCGACTTCCGTCAAGTACTTGAAGTGCCTGATATTAGTGCCGTGGTATTGCAGCGTGCATTAGACGAAGCACGCGAACGGCATGTAGTTTTGCGCGAGCCCGAAGAAGCACGTGCTGCAAGCCAAGGTGACTTGGTTTCGGCGGAAGTTGATGCACAACGCGACGGGGTTTCTATCAACGGACGTGAACCTGGCCAAGCTGCACCGAGTACGGACTTGATTCTTGAACCAGGACGCTTGGTTGAAGGATTAATGGAAGGTATCAACGGTATGACTATTGGCGAAAACCGCCAAATTTCAGCCTTTTTGCCTGACGATTATGCAAACGCAGAAATGCGCGGGGCGCCGGTTATTTTTGAC
>CALQBW020000052.1 GCA_943328915.2 Singulisphaera sp. GP187
ATTTGGGATGAAGCTTGAAGTGCTACGTCAACCCCTAGAAGATCGTAGTATCACGATTAGCCGAGCGCACGGGTCGTTGGTCCTCCCGGCGAATTTTTTGTTGGTGGCTGCGCGCAATCCCTGCCCTTGTGGGTGGCGTGGTGATCGTGATCGCGCATGTACCTGTACCCCGGTTGCCATAGAACGGTATAACCGACGGATTAGTGGTCCGATTCTTGATCGAATTGATATGCATCTTGATATGCCACGTATTGAGTCGCAGCATTTGTTGAGTGTGGCATATGGGGAGTCGTCAGCGGTGATTCAGGGACGGGTAATCAATGCGCGGCAGACCCAATATGCCCGCGGTCAATCAAGCGGTAACGCCGATTTGACAGTGGCTGAGTTACGTGGGATGGCGCAACCTGATGCAGATGGTATGCGGTTGCTGGAGATTGCCGTAGACAAATTGTTGTTATCTGCCCGGGCCTATTACCGAGTGATTCGCGTTGCACGCACCATTGCAGATTTGGCAGGCGATGTTGGTGTCCGGGCCGTTCACATCGCAGAAGCATTACAGTATCGCGGCCAAAAATAAATTAATTTGTTGAAAATATATTTCCGCAACTGCGCTTGATGTGCGTGTAACTCAGCGCAGTTGTTTTGTGCATATAATAGGTGAAATGTGTTGTTGAAGAGGAACTATGCAATCATTATTATTCCCTGTCATTGTTTCGATTGTTGCCACTTTGTTATTAGGGCAAATGAGTCGTCGGGCTCAAATCAACGGTCAAATCAATCGCGCATGGGCAATGCGGGCGGCGACGGCGGCGGCTGCGATCCTTGCGGTGAACGGAATAGCCCGACTGCTTGGTTTGGCTGTTGATGGCGTCCAACCGATTATTGCCGCAGTGGCATTTGGTTGTATGGCGGTAGCTGGATTTTTTTTGGTACGTGCAGCCCTCAAAGGTGAAGCCGTCCAGTTGCAAATTGCGGCACAGCAACAAGCTGAAGAATTCAAAAAAGCGCAGGAGCAACGAAATGCCACACACGATAAGTGATATTCATTTTTGTGATGCGGTGAATTGTTTTAATCGAGGCGAATGGTTACATGCGTTGCTGTTGTTTGAAGAATCTTGGTTGATTCATCGTGATTCAGAGCACAAAGCTTTTGTGCAATTTGCCAGTATCCTGAAACAATTGCATTTAGGTTTTACGGCTTCACCACGCTTGCTGTTGGCGCGTGCCCAAGTGTTGATTGCTGAATCGCAGGGCACAACAGGAATTGATTTAAATCATATTGTTGGCCAACTCATAACATTACAAACCCAATTACCGCCGATTGATAGTGATTCATTCGATGCGCGCCATTTGCCAGCGGTACACATACGGTGGCTTCATGAGTGAATTGCAGTTTCTCACATCGCATACCGCGTATCTGCCGGGGACGAATAATCTTGGCATAGTAGTAGTCGGTGATGGCAAGGCCGTGGCTATAGACACGGGCATAGACAAAGAAGCGGCAAGGCTGTTGCGGCGAGCTTGCGAATCGGCCAAATTACAATTAATAGCGGCAATTTCGACACACCATCATGCTGACCATGTGGGCGGCAATGATTATCTCGTGCGCAATATTTCCGATTTTCGTGTCTATGCCCCCCGGCGTGAAGCACCGTTTATCGAAGATCCGTACCTCGAACCGAGTTATTTGTCGTACGGGGCCAGTCCTATCACACCGTTGCGCAATAAATTCGTGATGGCGACACCATCACCCGTGCACGAACGCATCGAGGCCACCCAGACGACGCTGACGATTGGTGCAGTGGAATTTGCACTATTCTCAATGCCAGGTCATAGTGTGGCACAAATTGCCGTGGTGGTTGAGGGAATTTGTTATGCGGCAGATAGTTTTTTTGGTGAAGCGGTACTTGGCAAATATGGCGTGCCCTATGCCCACGATGTCAATGCGCAAATCGCCTCGTTGACCCAGGTGGGGCAACTCGATGTGACACATTGGATTCCCGGCCATGGTGTGCTTACGGGGCGTGATGCCATTGCCGAAACGCTGGCAAACAACCATCAGGCCATTGCCACCAGTAAAATGATGGTAACGGCAGCCTGTGGCAGTGGCGCATCGTTGCAACAAATTGTGGCGACAGTCCAGCGCGCGCTGGGGGTGACGTCGAGTGCAATGGCGCAGTATGCAGTGTTTGCATCGGGAATTTCGGCCTATTTGAGTGCCTTGCACTTCGATGGACTCGTGGTGGTCGAATTGGGGGCTGATGGCCCGTTGTGGCGAGCCGTGGCATGATGCATACGTCGACGTTACGAGTGCGCTATGCCGAAACCGACGCCATGGGGGTGGTACACCACGCCGCCTATGTGCCGTGGCTCGAAGTAGGACGAGTGAATTTGTTGCGGGCTGCCGGCTGCCCATATGGCAATATCGAAGCACGGGGATTGTTGGTGGTATTGTCGGACCTGCAGGTGCGCTATCGTTCACCGGCCCGCTTTGATGATGAAGTGGTGATTGAGACACAGCTGACGACGCTCAAAAGCCGCCAAATTGCCTTTCGCTATCGGGCATTGCTGGCGGCGACTGCGACGATATTGGTAGAGGGACAGACCAACCATATCGTCGTGCTCCGGGCGACGATGAAGCCCACCGTGTTGCCCAACGATTTGTCAGCGTTGTTACAACCTTGGCTGACGACGGAGTTTTTTGCATAAATACGGTCATACGGCAGGAATAGATTGCTGGTGTTTGTATAATTGATGAACACATCGTATTTTTTGAATAAAAGAGGTCAATGATGACTACATGGCAATCAGCCACAATCCAGTCAGGTGATGTCACGATTCGCTATCAACGGGCGGGGAGTGGGGCGCCGATTATTTTGGCGCATGGATTCTCCGATAACGGTGATTGTTGGAAGGCCTTTGCAGCGCCATTAACGGCGACATATGATTTGATTTTGATTGATGCCCGCAATCATGGCCAATCAGGCAAAGCCCGCCAAGGTAATGGCGCGATTGATCAGGCGAATGATGTCAAGGCATTGATTACCCAATTGGGTTTAGTCAAGCCGGTGGTGATGGGGCATTCGATGGGTGCCCAGATGGCGATGCATGCAGCGGGGTTGTTCCCCGCATTATTGCGCGCCGTGGTGATGGAAGACCCGCCTATGTTCCCCGATGTGGTGCCAACAGCAGCTGAATTCACGGCAAACAAATCCCGTTTTGTGGGTTGGATCGACAGTCTGAAAGCGCTGAATCACGAACAATTGGTGTTGCGTTGTATTGCCGAAAACCCCACCTGGCGTGCCGAAGAACTCCATCATTGGGCAGAATCCAAGCATCAATTTGGGTTTGTCAGTGATTTGGTTGATTACGAGCCTGAGCGGACGATTCATTGGCAAAAACTCATCCCCCAAATCGGTGTACCAGCATTGTTGATTGGTTCTGACCCGAGCAAAGGTTCAATTGTGCCTGCTGCTGCTGCTGCCGAGGCGCGGACATTGTCAGCCCACATTGAAGTGGGGTTGGTACGCAATGTAGGGCATTGCATTCGCCGCGAAGCGCCGTTGCAATATAGCGCTGTGGTCCACGAGTTTTTGCGGCGCCATTAATCAACGTGCGCATGTTGTTGCTGATCGTGTGCCATCAGGATTGTGTGAATACGCAAAAAGGAACAGCAATGACGACATGGCAATCAGGGTTTGTACAATCGGGTGCGATAACGTTGCATTATCAACGAGCTGGTCATGGTGTGCCACTGATTTTGGCGCATGGGCGCACCGACAACGCGCACTGTTGGCAGGCCTTTGCGGGACCAATGACATCACACTACGATGTGATAGTGTATGATGCGCGTGGCCATGGTTTGTCTGATCAGCCACTGGCGCATTATGCACCGCACGATTTGGCTGCTGACATGCGTAACGTCATCGAAGCACTCCAACTGGTGCGCCCCATCGTGATTGGGCATTCAATGGGGGCGATGGCGACCTTGGCTGCCGCGACGACCTACCCCGATCAGATTCGTGCGATTGTGCTCGAAGACCCCCCGTTGGAAATGTTGAATCCACTTGTTGATGCGGAGGTAGCCGCTGCCAACGATGCCGGGTTTTATGCGTGGCTAGCTGCCATGAAAACATTGTCGCTGGAGCAGTTAATTGTGCGCGGTGCTGACGATAACCCGGCCTGGCAGGCTGCTGAATTGCGTCCGTGGGCGCAAGCCAAACTCCAGGTGGGGGCACGATTGCCGTTTAACGAAACAGACCGCTTTGTGGCTTGGCAAACAATGATGGCGGCCTTGACGATGCCGGCGTTGTTGCTGGTGGGTTACCCTGCGAGTAGGGTGATTGTGACAGCGCAAGAAGCTGCGTTAGCCCGGCAATTATCGCCGTGGGTAGAGATTGGGTTGATTCGGAATGTGGGGCATTGTATCCGCCGTGAGGCACCAGCGGCGTATGCGGCTATGGTGATGGATTTTTTGAAAAGAACGGAAGGATAATCAGATATGTTTCAGTATGATTTAGCCGAAGCGACCACACTGTTGCGCCAACTAGTGGCTATCAAAAGTTACCCGGGTGAAGAACATGCCGTCCAACAGGCGGTAGCTGGTTGGTTTACTGCCCACGGCATGACTGCCGAAATCTGGCCCACGAGCCAAGCACCCAATGTAGTAGTACGCATCGAAAACGGCAATGGACCCACCTTTATGCTCAATGGTCACACCGATACGGTGTTGTCTGCCGAAGGCTGGGATTGTGACCCGTGGCAAGGCGCCATTGATGGTGAGCGTATGTATGGGTTGGGTGCCTGCGATATGAAATCCGGCGTGGTCGCCAATATGCTTGTCACCCGTGCCTTTGCCCAAAATCGTGAAGCCTGGAGCGGAACGCTGATTTTTAGCTCTGTGGTTGATGAAGAAGCCTATTCTCTGGGTGCAAACAGTTTGGTTACCCAAGGAATTAGCGCAGACTATTGTATTGTCAGCGAATCGGTACCCGAGATTGAGTTGGGGGCTGCCGGCAAGATATTGGTGCGAGCCGATGTAATTGGTAAAGCAGCCCATGGATTTATGCCGTGGCAAGGCATTAATGCGGCGAGTGAAGCAGCGCGATTTGTGGTCGAGGTTGATGGGTTGCCATTGGGTGTGCATGAGCGTATTCCCGCATCCCAATCAATATTATCATTTATGAGTGGCAGTGCTCAGTATGTCGTCACAATACCTGAACGGGCAGAAGTGTTGGTGTCACGCCAAATTGTCCCGGGTGAAAACAAAACCGAAGTCATGGCGCAAATGGAAGCAATTGTGGCAGGGCTCAGCTCACCTGCGCGGATTGAACTCACCACACCTCCACCCTATTACCCCCCGTTCGAAATTGCCGCTGATCATGCATTGGTGCAAGCACTCCAAACCGCATATACCAAAATACATGGTCGCGCCGGTGAATATTATTATTCAACGGGTGTCACTGATGCCAATTTGTTTGCCGAATTAGCTCATATCCCCACGGTATTACATGGTCCTACCGGAGCGAATTACCATCAATGCAATGAATGGGTTGATTTGCCGTCGATTGTGCGCTGCTGTACGGTATTTACGCAAACAATATTAACGTTGTTACCTACCAAATAAGACTCCGGTATATTTCGGTTCGAAAATTTTTGTGATTGAGCGTGTATTGTGCCAATAAAGGCAACATACACGCTTTTCATTGAAATAAATTTGTTGAGAGAGGGGTGTGGTGCTTTTTTATGTAAAAATATATTTCAAATTAATTTGAAATAATTTTGCCTACAAAAAATAAGACCAGGGTGTCCTTGGGACGTTGTTTGGACTTCGTCTGCGTGAATGACAAGCGCAACGCGCTGAATAGCATTCACTATCCAGCGCGTTCGTATGGAATTATGCGAGTACATTGATAGTGGTGGTCGGCGCATTCCAATGACTGGTAATTGCATAATCGCCAGAACCAAGCGTGACAACAGCTGCACTTATTTTTGGGGTTGAGGCGACCTTTTCACCATTAATCCGAATGCTTTTGGGGTCCGCACAGGGGATATGCACTTCGGCACTACACCCAACGGGGATGGTGACGTCAAGTTGGAGCAGGTTCCCTTTGATTTTCCAGCCAGATTTGTAGGTACCGAATTGCGACGTATAACTCCCTTTTGCGTAACTGAGGGCGCCACCAGGCTGTGGAGCAATCAGTGCAGTGCGGAACCCTGGTGCATCGGGGTGGTCACAGATGCCAATCATGGTGCGCATCATCCAATCGCCGACACAGCCATAGGCGAAGTGGTTGAAAGAATTCATGGTAGGAGTTTGTAAACCGAATTCATGGTGCCACGAATCCCAACGTTCCCACATCGTAGTGGCGCCTTGGGTGACGGGGTAAAGCCATGACGGGAAGCTCTGTTGGCGGAGGAGTCGGTATGCCATTTCGGTGGCGCCACCCTTGGTAAGGGCTGGTAACAAGTGCATGGTGCCCACAAACCCGGTAGAAAGGTGATTACCACGTCGCACGATGTCACGTATCAAGCGGTCGGTGGCATACCGAACGGTGTTACTCGGGATAAGATCAAAATTAAGCGCCAACGCATAATTGGTTTGGGTTTCGCCATTCAGTTGCATATTGAGATGTACCAAATGTGGGTGAACGCTCGCGATATCGCCGATTACTGCACCTTCCGGTGAGACGTGGGCATCACAAAACGCCTGGCGTACGCGTTGCGCCAAATCATGGTATTTGGTAGCATCAGCAGTTCTTCCTGTGGCCTCAGCCATTTGGGCGAGTAGTGTCGCATCTTGGGCCCAATAGGCTGTCCCAATCAGGTCACGAGCGGTATGAGAATCCATGGCGACCCAGTCGCCATAATCGTTGCCACGCCGATTGAGTCGCCGGAGGTTTGGATTGGTTTCAAAAAGGAAAGCCATCCATTTTTCCATGGCATCCCAGTTTTCGTCGATAAATTCAACATCGCCGTACATGCGCCACAAGGTCCACGGGACCACTACACCACAATCTCCCCAGGCTGGTGCACCCTCGGCTTGGACCACAATCCGTGGCGCTACATCAGGGAATGCGCCAGATTCATGTTGACCATCGCGGACGTCGCGCATCCATTTGGTGAGATAGGCGGCACAATCCATTTGGTAGATGCCAGTACGCACATAAATCTGCATGTCCCCCGTCCACCCCAAACGTTCATCGCGTTGTGGGCAGTCGGTGGGAACACTAAGGAAGTTCCCGCGTTGGCCCCAACGGATATTCTGCCAGAGTTGATTGAGTAAAGGATCTGCACAGCGAAATTCACCGGTAAGTGGTGCATCTACATGCATGACACATCCATTGATATCTTCAGGTTGTGGTGCTTTGTCGAAGCCGCTCATTTCGACATAGCGAAACCCTTTGTAGGTAAAATTGGGCTCGATCCACCGTGATTCGCCGTCAAGTATAAAGACATCCGTTTGTTTGGCAGCACGCAGATTGATGGTATGGAGTGAACCATCGCCATTCAATATCTCGCCGTAGCGAATGGTTATTTTTTGGCCACGTTTGCCATGCACATGCAAGCGCATATATCCGGCATATATTTGCCCAAAATCAACGATATACACCTTTGGTGCAGGTTGGGTTACTCGTTGGACTGGCAACGTTTCGATGATGCGTAAGGGGGGTGAGGTATCTGGGCTCATTACCCCGGCATAAGTAACTACTTGTACGGGGGGCCAGGCTTGATCCGCATAACCGACTTGTTCCCAGCCATGCACCATACGAGTATAGTCAATTGTTGCGCCCATATAAAAATCCGTTGCCCGAATGTGGCCGGTGTTGGCACGCCATTGTGGATTGCTCGTAATGGTGTGCGAACTGCCATCGGCGCAGATGATATCGAGGCGACAGCGTAATGCGGGGAAATCTCCATAGCGCGAGAAATTGTTTTCGAATCCTAAATACCCACAATACCAGCCGTCGCCAATCATGGCGGCAATTGCATTGCTGTTGCGGTTGAGTAAGTCGGTGACATCATATGCTTGGTACATGACGCGGTGGTTGTAGTCGCTCCACCCAGGAGTGAGGACGCGATCACCCACACGTTGGCCATTGAGTTGGATTTCGTATAAACCAAGTGCAGATGCATATAACGTAGCACTGACTGGTTTACTTGGTAAATCAAATTGATGGCGGAGCATCGCTACCGGTTGACTCAATGCGCCGTCATCCTTGGGAGTCGGGTATGCAATCCACGCTGCAGATGCCCAATCGGTTTCACTGAGGCCGTGTTGCCAAAAATTAGTGCTACTCCAGGCCGACGGCGCATCACTTTCGTCCCAAATGCGAACTTGCCAATATGCAGTCGCGCCACTGATCAATGCCGGCCCTGCATAGCGGATAGCAGGTTGCAGATCACTGATAACTTTGCCGCTATCCCATAATTCAACGTTTTGGAGCTTCAATGATTTCGGGCTTGTGGCAACGCGTATTTGATAGGCGGTTTGATGGCGATTGTGTCCGCTACCACTGAGGCGCCAACTCAACCGCGGTTGTGGAGCGGTGACTCCGCGCGGTGATTGCAGATATTCTGTGCGTAATCCTGTGGGGCGTAATTGACCCATTTGTCTGCTCCTTTGCAATGAGGATGACGTTATCCTACCAGATTTCGTGGTTAGATTTACAACGTTGGGGGATGCACAATAAGCTCACAAAAAACCACACCGTCACATTATGTGACGGTGTGGTCGTTCCCAGTACGTGTGTGCCAGGATTAGGATTTGCGGGTTGCGGGGGTGGCCAAATTGGCGCGAATACGCCGACCGCGAATCGTAGCATGGTTCAGGACTTCGATAACCTTACGGGCATCGCGTTGTGGCACATTGACATACGAGAATCCGTCGTGGAGCTCGATACCACCAATTAACCGGCCTGGGATTTTCGCTTCGTTCGCGATGGCACCGACGATGTCGCCTGGGCGCACGCCTTGGTCGCGTCCGATGTCGATAATCAAGCGCACATTGTCGCGACTCATCGATGATGATCGTGACGGTCCATTGGTGCTGACTTGATTGCGCGGTTCGAAGTTTTGGCTCGCGACGCTCATTGATTTCGCCAACGGATCATGCGTGACTTCGTTGAGGACATTGCCAAAGGCAATCCGCAACGCAGCAGCGGCGATGGTTTCGCTGTCGAATTGTTCATTGAGCTGCGCCAAGAGTGATTTTTCGAGTACCAAATCATGGGCCTCGACGGTATCAGCAACTTGTTTGGCCAACCGCGACCGTTGCCGTTTGTTGAGATCAGCAAGGGCTGGGATGGTGTGTGGCGTAATCGTGGCATTGGTCATGCGTTGAATAGTGCGCATAACGAAGCGATCACGCGGCGTAATAATCGAAATTGCAATGCCAGAACGTCCAGCACGACCGGTACGGCCAATACGGTGGACGTAGACTTCTGGGTCAGGCGGTATTTCGAAATTGATAACGTGTGTCACGTGGTCAACGTCGAGACCACGGGCTGCAACGTCGGTAGCGACCAAAATTTGACTTTGGGCAGTACGGAAACGGTGCATTACGCGATCACGCTGGGTTTGTGATAATTCACCGTGGAGGGTATCACAATTGAAGCCGCGGGCGGTGAGCTTTTCGCCCAATTGGTCAACGTCGTTGCGGGTACGGCAAAAAATCATCGCCGCGCCGGGTTCTTCGAATTGTAACAAACGTGATAACACTTCGAAACGATCGTTGGGGTAGACTTCGTAGACGCGTTGCTCGACCAATTCAGCAGTGCGTTGATTGGCAGCGATGGCAATCCGAGCAGGGTTGGTCATGTAACGCTTGGCCAAATTTGAAATTGCTTCGGGCATGGTTGCCGAATACAATGCCGTCTGATGTGGTTTTGGCAACACTGCCAAGATTCGTTCAACATCGTCGATGAAGCCCATGGCAAGCATTTCGTCTGCTTCGTCAAGGACAATAACCTTGACATTGGTCAACGAAATCGTGCCACGATTTATATGATCAATCAGGCGGCCTGGTGTGGCCACTACCACGTGAGCACCCATTGACAATGAGCGGAACTGCCGTTCGATCGGTTGACCACCATAAATCGCGACGATGTTTAAATTGCCGCGGTGTTTGGCGTAAACCTTGAATGCTGCAGCGACCTGCACGGCCAACTCACGGGTGGGCGCTAACACCAACGCTTGGATGTGGCGTAGGTTGATGTCGATATTCTCGATAATCGGTAGTGCATATGCTGCGGTTTTGCCGGTGCCTGTCTGCGCTTGCGCTATCACATCTGCGCCAGCGAGCATATGCTGGATTGAAGCAGCTTGTACTGGGGTAGGCGTTTGGTAACCAAGCTCATTTAGTGTGCCCAATAACCCACTACTCAGTCCAAGGGCCTCAAAGGTGTTCGTCACACGTTCCTCCTTATTCAATAACTTGTCAATTATACACGGTATTAACGGTAATGGCGAATGTGCACTTGATGAGTGGCGTAATGCAACAACCCCCACTAGGGTATTTACATACTTTGTGTGGGGGGGTGTCGGCTATTTTGGCTTGGGATTCGACTAGGATGGATAATTTGCAGACATTTGAGCGATGGTATCTCGGAATAATTGGACTAATTCTGGTGGCGAAGAAACGACACATGCGCCGCCATACCGCATCAAAATTTGCCTGGTGGTCCATAAATTACTGACGACTGCCATTACAGTAGCGCTGCCGTCTTCGTTGTACGTGATGTTTGTTTCATTAAAAAACGTTGCCAAATCACGGCGCCGTGCCACTTCGGGCCCCAGGGTATAAACCAACGGATATCGTGATTGCGGAGGGCGTACCGGCGGGATTCCCGTGGGAAGCAGCCTGGTTGATCCAAATGTGATGCGGTCGAGTCGATATTCTACCGTATCGTTCGCAACCACATGGCCAGTAGGTGCCACCGCATGCACTACTGCATCAAGATAGACATGGCCATCGCGGAAGAATATTTCATATGGTGCCACAGTATGTCTGCGTGCTTCATACAATTCGAAATTGCTTGTGTAATCAAAAGCCAACATCTGTTTATTTTCGATAGCTTTGCGTACTACTTGGAGTGTCCGCTTGTCTACTTCGCTGTTTTGACGTCCAGGATTGCGAAACGTCAGTGGAATCCCTGTTTTCGGCTTTGAATCATTGGGGATGAGCATTTTTATTTGCCGCAACAATTTTTGGACATTAATAAATGCCGATAAAACGGTGTCGTCAGGGAAATTTTTTTCGATAAAATTAAGGGCATCTACGCTTTCGTTCGGCAAATCGAGGATGGCAAAATCCCCGACACTGAGTAATTTATAACAGCTTGTTTTGCGGTCAAAGCGGATTACACAGTTATATTCATGCTTTAGCGCATCGAGATCGTGTTTGAGTGCCATGGTTGCCGCCGGAGGATAGCCGTCATGGTTGAGGGTGAGATTGACAATTTCGATGAGTTCACTCGTGGTGCTATCTGTGCGAAACAAACGCCGAAAAATTATCAAACGTCGGCGGAACGTAGTTGCAGAACTTCTGCGTAATCCGTTTTTACGTGGTGGCATGGTGTTCTCCTTTTATTCCAATTCAATTGGCCATTGTTCGGCGTGGGCGATTTCGCGTAATCCGTTTACAAGCTGTTGGAGTTGCCCAATCAACATACTTACTTTGCGTGGGGCATCATCGTCATGATCAATCATGTGTTGGAGTTGCCCATCTGAATGGGTGCGCAACAAGCGGCTACTTTCGTCGATCATTTGGTCGAGAGATTTGATTTTATTTTGGCGTATTTTACCGGGGGCCAAACCATCTTCACGCATAATGGTATTATCAATGTGCTCGCGATCGCCGTCACCACGTTTGGGGAGCATGTCAGTGCTCTTTGATTGATGATATTCATCATTTTGGCTCGGCATCTGTGGCATGGAATGCTCAGCGGTCAGTGATGATGCATTCGTTTGCAGTGAATTCATTGCGCTATCGAGGTTGTGAGTGGGGTTGGCTGCAAAATAACTGGCTAAGCGACTTAATTCCGCCGCAGACATTCCTTCATCAACGGCTGCGCGGGCCAAATCTGTCCGCGTTTGTTCATTGGTGATGCGGCGCAGGTGTTGGGCTTGGGTCACGGTCAATTGACCACTGCGCAAATATGCTTGAATCCCTTCGTCAAGATCGAGTAAGCCCAAATAGCGACGCACTGACCGTGGAGACAATCCCACTATGTGCGCGACAAAATCATCTAACTCTCCTTCGTCTGCATTCGGGTGCTCGCGCGCAAACCGTTGACGGAGGCGATCAAACGCCCGGGCTTGTTCGAGGTCATTTAAATCACGCCGCTGCAGGTTTTCGGTTAATTGACGGATAAGCTGGCGATCGTCATTTTCGTATACCAAACAGGGTACTTGGGTTAATCCTAAGCTCAATGCGGCGCTCCGTCGCCGGTGTCCGTAGATAATTTCGTAGCCCCCTTCGGGCCGAGACATGACCCCAAGCGGTTGGAGCATCCCTTGGTCGGCAATTGTGGCGGCTAACCCACTCACATCACCAATATCTTCACGGAGACTACTACGACTAATTGCGATATCAGCAGGATTTAAATCAATTATTTGCATGAGTAGCCTCATTTGTGGACGTACTGTATGTTGTTTGTGTAATATACCATTGTTCAATCGTGTTGTCATCACCCAATAATGGCGGCAAGCGAATTTTCATGGCCCAATGATTGTATTTTTATGATTCCACATCAATAATATGCGAATGAATTAATCGGTTTGGACGTGTTGAATGATTTAACTTACGTCAATTTGCTGCAATGTTTTTTGGCGGGCGACATAATCAATGACTGCAAGCGCTTCGGCGATATCGGTGAGGCTGACCAACCCCAGGAATTCTTCGCCGCGGTAAACTGCCGCTACTTCGCCGTTGTTGGCGGCAACGATAGTAGTACGTACTTCATCCAGGGTGAAAGTATGAGCAACTTTGATGAAGTCACGTTGCATTATTCCTGCCACAAAGACGTCACGAGGGTCGTTGGCAAGTGTATTCATGACGTCTTCACGGGTCACAATACCGAGCAGGGAGTTGGCCTGAACTACGGCGAAATCAGGTTGGTACGAGGTAAGGATGTAATCTACGACGCGGCTTGTTTTGTCAGCCGGTGAAAGGGTAATTGCGTTGCGATTATAGGCATCACCCACGAGGCGCGTTTCGAGCATTGTGCGTGCTTGGGATTCGCTGTGTTCATTCCCAGCACTTAAAAAAATCAATACCGCAGTAAGCGGTAACATGACATTTCCGTAGAGGATGCCGATGAGGCCGATGACCACTGCTACCCCTTGACCAATCATGGTAGCAATCGTTGTTGCTTGGCGTTCACTGGCAACCATGGCGATCAAAGCGCGTAGCACACGTCCGCCATCGAGTGGGAATGCAGGAAGCATATTAAACAACACCAACATTACATTAGCGACATAAAGTGAAGAAACTGCAACTGTCCACGACGGGAGGACATCGGGACCGGGGAGCGCAGTAATCCACATTGAAGAGCTAAGGTTGGTTGATTGAACGAAAGGAAATAGCAGTAACGCGATGCCAATATTGACCATGGGGCCAGCAACAGCAATCAATAATTCGTGGACCGGTTTACGTGGCCGGCGTGCCAGGTAGGCGACACCGCCGATGGGCAACAACATAATTTCGCGAACCGGAATCCTGACGACGCCAGCGGCGAGCGCATGTCCTAATTCGTGAAGAATCACACAGGCAAACAACAGCATGGTGATTGCAATTCCAAACAACATTCCCATATAGCCATGGCTACGCCAGCTCCATGCTTCAAAGCCAAGCAACAGCAAAAATGTCACATGCATTTTGACGGGAATGTTTTTGATACGAAAAATTGTGGGTGACCAGTTCATATGCGCCAACCTTACATTTCACGGGCAATTACACCCGTAAGGCAGCCAATAGCCCCAGCAGCTTTGGCAAGTTCATTGACTGGAGTTGTCAAACAGGTAATACCATGACGTTCATACCATGATTGGGTCTGTGGGTTCCCCGCAGCTATCAAGATTTTGCGTGGCGCAAGAGTCACAAAATTAAAAGCCGCTCCACGACGTGTTTCGTCGTTTTCGGGGACAAAATCGACATAATAGCCACGTTCGCGTAATGCGTCGACAGCGCGGTGGACGAGCCGGGTTGGCCACGCGAAAGCTAAGTTAGCGTCGACAATGCGCAGTAAACCCATCAAATGCATCGTACCATACGGCAGATCAACTTTGATAGCTTCTATGCCCATATCACGTAATACGTTGGCAATTTGATCCGCACCATTATCGTTGGTGCGTTGCCCTCTGCCTATTATGACGGTTCGTTGGTCAAGCCATTGCAGATCGGCTCCTTCGAAGGTACCGTTGCCGCCGATACTGCGGATGATAGGAACTCCCATATCACTGAGTCTGCGCGCAGCGACGCGTTCTTCACCAGCCCGTACTTGTGAGGCAGGGCGCGAGATGATTGCCCCTTCGGGTGTCATCACAAAAACATCCGCCATAAACATTTGATTGGGGGTAGGTTGGGTCGCGGGGGCTGCATAGGTTACTATTACACCATGGGCATGATAAATTGCGGCCATGGCATCGTGTTGGGCTTGGGCTCGCACCAAATCAAGTGGCTCAAGCATATTCACTGCATCGGGGTCTGCCGATGCGAGTAGTTCTTCACCGGGACGATGGAGTAAGACATGCGTTAATTTGCGATATTCGCTATCGATGCCACATGCTCCCCAAATGCCCCCCAATTCACCTCGGAGGGTGAGGCTCCGTGGCCGCCAACCGGCTCCACCATAGGCTGATTGGGTGTGGTTTGGATCAACGTTGATCATAAAAACCTCTTCATCTGGCTTGTCTGCTAACCTGCTCACGTATTCCCAAATAAAATTTGCAATTTGGATGTGATGATGGTATTATACACTTCGTTGTTGGGGCTGCTAGCTCAATTGGTAGAGCAGCTGACTCTTAATCAGCGTGTTGAAGGTTCGAGTCCCTCGCGGCCCACCAATAACCCAACTCCCCACACCGGCGTGTGGGGAGTTTTTTTAAATGAGACGTCTATTACCCTCGCCAACCGAATGCGGAGAAAATTTTATTTCATACAAATTCGCAAAAAAACACCTCTGGAGACAAATACAATGGATTCTTATGCTATCATGAGCATGTTTACCCGTTCCAACAAAGGAGATCATTGATGATCCCATTTGCAGCACCTGGAGCCTTGACCGAGCGCGATCGATTCATGTTCGACACGTTCGGCTATTTGGTCATCCCCGATGCGTTGTCAGCGACAGAAGTTGCTGCGGTTTTGGAAGCTTCCCGACGTGCGCATTCGGCATATCCTGCCGGTGAATGGCGTCAATTGGGTCATCTCTATGAGAGTGAACCTGCCATCGAAGAATTGTTAGATCACCCATCTATTTTGCCCAAAATTCGTGCACTTATGGGTGATTACTTTATCATTCAAAGCTCATGGGCCACGGTTCAACCTGCCAACACCAAGGCCGGTGGCTACCACCAAGATGGTTCTGGGGTATATGAATTCCGGCGGTTGGCTGCAACCCAAACACCTATTATGCAGTTGCGTGTAGGCTATTATCTCACCGATCAATCGGAAGATGGGATGGGCAATATGGTGATGATTCCCGGTACCCATAATCATATGACGCCATTGCCCAAATCAATCAAACCCGATGATGATGATTTGCCCATTCGTGATGTCATTTGTGGCAAACCAGGTACGGCTCTGCTGTTCCATCAAGGCGTCTTCCACCGCACCGGGCGCAACGAACGCGATTTTGATCGCCACACCATGCATATTGTCTATTCACCACCCTGGCTTATCCCTTCTGACCGCATGGGCAACGATCCGGCCTTTCTCGCACGCACCACACCATTGCGGCGGGCATTGATGGGTGAATGGAAACGCCCAGAAGAACCATTTGGTGTCGGTTACCCACGTCCCCCATTTGCTGATTAATTCCCCCGACTGCGCATGCCCCACCGCGTATGACACCATTCCGCTCTCGATTTGAGATTGTTTGGTGTCGTAGCAGTGGGGCGATTTTTGTGTAACCAAATCGATGTAATGGAATCGATGTAACATTGGACCGACGGATGGAAATCGGTGTTGGGCTATATGATGTATTTTTGTCGCAGAAAAATAGTTCAAACAAATTTGAAATAAAAATAGTGAGCAAAAATAAAGATAGGTGGGGGAGTGGATAGATCCTCGAGGTTGTCGTGGGCTGGAGCGTGTGGTGCGATTCATGGTGCGATTCCATCAGTGGCGTGTATCTGCCGAGGTGAGGAGATGTTGTGTATTTTTATCGCGAAAAAATAGTTCAAACAAATTTGAAATAACAATAGTGGGCAAAAAAAGAGATAGGTGGGGGAGGGGGCTTCGTGTATCGTGGTGACTAAGACTCAGCGGAGAGGGGCGAGTATGGTTATTTTTATCGCAAAAAAATAGTTCAAACA
>CALQBW020000053.1 GCA_943328915.2 Singulisphaera sp. GP187
GCATGATTCTATTGACCATCGATACCAGTAGCGAATTGAGTGGCTTGGCACTAGTGCAACACCACACCGTACTTGCTCAAATCCAATGGGCGAGTGCACGGCGTCATAGCGAACAGCTCCTCCCACAGCTTGATATCCTGTGTCGCCGCAACAACGTCGCACCCTCCCGCATCACAACCGTAGCAGTGTCCCTTGGTCCCGGTAGCTGGAGCGGGGTGCGCGTCGGCATCAGCATGGCAAAAGGCTTAGCACTTGCCAATGATGCCACCATCATTGGAGTCAGCGCACTTGATGCACTTGCTTGGCAATGGCGTGGCATCAAGGCAATCACCGCCTGCCTCGCCCTTGGACGTGGCCACTATGCAGTCGCGTACTACCCGGACATACGGTGGCTGCCAGGAAATATCCAACCATACAATATGTCGCTAAGCCAATTAACAAGCATCGATGCAACCTCTATCTGTTGCGATGATGTGGTGTGGGAACAGATTCGCCCAGACCTCCCGATTCATACAATACACCTCCCGACCGTGACACCGCCTGCAATCATTGCCCAAATTGCACTGACAATTGGTGGCAATGCCCCTTCTATAATCGAACCACTCTACCTTGGTGACGCAGTTATTACCCAAAAACACCTTTGATTGCACTATCATCCTTTTTTCGCGAATGTTCGCCTGACACCAAATACACCTAATCACGATAGAGATAAATTTGTTTCCCACGTTATTTTCATACAATCAACCTCAAAAACTGAATAAAGGTTCGGTTATCAATTTTGAAGGAGCATACGTATGACCACACCGTTTATGTTGGGAGTAAATTATTGGCCGCGTCGCAAAGCGATGGGTTGGTGGAAAAACTTCGAGCCCGGTGAAGTCCATGCCGATTTTGCGCTGATTGCCGAACTTGGCATGAATGTTGTCCGCATTTTTTTGCTATGGGAAGACTTCCAACCGACCTCCGATAGCGTCGACCCAGTCCGAATGGCGCACCTGCGCACCGTGGCCGACATCGCCGCCCGGAATGGGTTAACCCTTGATGTGACGTTTTTTACGGGGCATATGAGTGGTCCCAATTGGGCGCCAGGCTGGTTACTGGGGGAGCCAAACGATCCCACCAATTTCCATAATCTCCAAGTAGTCAGTCACGGCAAAATCGTCAACCGTGCCTACCGTAGCCCCTACCACGACCCGGTTACCCATGCAGCTGCCCGATTGTTGATTACTACCGTTGTCGGTTCCTTGCACAATCACCCCGGGATCGGCATCTGGAATTTGGGGAATGAGCCCGATTTGTTTGCCTGGCCACGTGACGCTGCCCACGGCCAAGCTTGGGTGCGCGAAATGACCCAGCTCATCAAATCAATCGATGCTATCCATCCCGTCGCCTGTGGGTTGCATGCCGATAGTCTATTTCGCGATAATCATCTTCGCGTCCACGATGTCTATGCCGAAACAGACTTGGCCGTCATGCATTCGTACCCGATGTATGTAAGCTGGATGCGCAATCCACTTGACCCCGATTATGTGCCATTTACCTGTGCGGTGGTCAGTGCATTGTGCAACAAACCGACCCTCATGGAGGAATTTGGTGGCTGTACCGCGCCCCCGGGAGCGCCATCACAAGTTTGGAATTGGCAGGCTTATGGCAAACCTCGCTCCCAATTCATGGCGTCTGAAGAAGATTTGGCTGATTATTATGCCGCTGTCCTGCCCAAATTAGTCGAAGTCGGTGCAACTGGCGCTTTGTTGTGGTGTTTTGCCGACTATAGCTCGGATTTATGGAACGAACCACCCTGCGATGAAGCGCGCCACGAACGGTTCTTTGGCATGGTACGCCCAGACGGCACACTCAAGCCCCACGCCCATGTCATCAAACAATTTGCCGCCACCAATCCTGTTGTCATCCAAGCGACCCGTCCTGTCTCCCTTGATTGTAGTGTGGCTGAATTTTATGCCGATCCATCAGCCCATATGAAAAGGTTGTTTGTGAGATTTGCCGGTGCTAATCGCCTCAAATAAGTCGGTATTTATCAAAAAACCACCCTTGCCACGTGAATTGCGGGTGAGGGTGGTTTTTGGGCAGATGATAGCCAAAATGCTATACTACCACCATGAATTTACCGGTCACCCACAAGGGCATCATTAAGGAGTACCCACATCATGGCACCGTACCGACTACTGATTCCCGGGCCAGTTGACATTGACGACGAGGTATTACGCACCCTTGCCAGCCCGACTGTACCTCATTATGGTGCAGAATGGGCAGTACAATACCAAGAAATCGTCCACGGCCTGAAGTATTTATTTGGCACCGACGGCGATGTGTACCCCATCGTTGGCTCGGGGAGCACGGGACTCGATGCGGCAATCGCAAGCTTCGTCGCCACCGGCAAACGCATGGCTATTGTGCGTAATGGGTATTTTGGCGATCGCATGGCTACCATCGCCAAGGCCTATGGCGTCGAGGTTTTTGACATCACCGGCGAATGGGGTCGGGCGATCAAGGTGGAAACCGTGCGTGATGCCTTGGCCAACCATGGACCATTTGACGTGCTTGGGGTTGTGTATGCCGAAACCTCAACCGGCGCCCTCAATCCTCTACCAGAATTAGCTGCCCTCGCCAAAGAATTTGGGATCCCGATTATCGTAGATGCCATTACTGGTTTTGCCGGTACCCCACTCGAACTCGATGCCTGGGGTATTGATGTGTGTATTAGCGCATCCCAAAAAGCCATGGCTGCCCCAGCAGGGCTCGCATTTGTCGCGGTCAGCCCCAAAGGCTGGCAATACATGGATGCCAACCCCGTCGGGCATCGCGGCTGGATCCTCGATGTACGCACTTGGCGCAAAGCGGCGATTGATTCGCCAGGAGCTCACCCACAACCTGCTACCATGCCCACAGGGTTGATGGCTGCCGTGGCACTTCGCTTGCGCCAAATCACAGCCATCGGCAAAGCCGAATATGTCGCACGACATGTGCGCGCCGCCAAACGCTTCCGCTCTGGCTTAAAGAGTATGGGTGTGGGCTATTTGGTGCCTGAAGCCGAAGCCACACCCCAAGTCACTCCAGTACTGGTCCCTGCCGGGAAAGATGCTGCTCAGATTATCGCCACCCTGCGCGAACGCTACGGGTTCCTTGCAACCGGAGGTATGGGCATCCTCAGTGGCAAAATAATCCGGGTTGGCCATATGGGCAAAGCCAATAGCGATGCCTACATTGATGATGCGCTCGAAGCACTCGGCGATATTTGCGCAAATTAATCCATTCACCTCACCCGCGTGGCAAGACAACCGTCGCCGCGCGGGTTTGTTTGTGTGTCAAACATATCAACACCGTGATGAACAACAATAACTGCCATAATTTCATATTAAAGCCGTACCCATCAGCATTGGTACGTATCGAAACACTCACACCACCTTCTGCGCGCGTATTCGATTATTCCTTGCGAACGAACAGTCGTTGCGCTTAAAAAACGACATCCAACGGCTTATTGACGTTTCTGCAAATAATATGAAAATCCCACGCATGTTGTGAAACAGATTAAATGAGTTTTGGGATTCACCAAATTTTAGAGTTGTTGAATACTAAAGTACGTGATACAATAGCTTCAAATAGCCATCAGCATAGAAAAAAAGTCATTAAATCACCTGTAAGACAGGGTGAAAACACAATGAAGTGAGAAGAAATTATGGGCGATAATGCACGAATTTGGAGCGAAGTCGTAGCGATTCCCACCTATGGGATTGGTGAGCCGCTCAAGCAACCATTATTTTTGCATCAACGGGTCTATCAAGGGAGCAGTGGGGTTGTCTACCCATATCCTGTAATCGATCGTGTATATGACGAAAAAAGAGACCAAAACTACACCGCGGTTTATCTCGAAAATCAGTATCTCAAGATTATGATTTTGCCTGAGTTGGGTGGGCGGGTGCAAATGGCCCTCGACAAAACCAACAATTATCACTTTGTTTATTACAATCAAGTCATCAAACCCGCTTTAGTCGGATTGACCGGACCATGGATTTCCGGTGGGATCGAATTCAATTGGCCGCAACATCACCGACCGAGCACGTTTTTGCCCGTCGACTGGCGGATTGTCAACAACCAAGACGGCAGTGTGACCTTGTGGTGTAGTGAAATAGAGCAGATGTTTTTCACCAAGGGGATGCATAGTTTTACATTACACCCCGACAAAGCAGTGCTCCAGATCGATGTGCAACTAAGCAACCGCACAAGTGAGCCACAGACATTTTTGTGGTGGGCCAATCCTGCGGTGCACGTAAACGATGACTACCAATCCGTCTTTCCCCCTGATGTGCACGCGGTTATGGATCACGGCAAGCGTGATGTCAGCGAATTCCCCATCGCCAAGGGGACGTACTACAAAGTAAATTATGCACCAGGTACCGATATTTCGCGTTACAAAAACATTCCGGTGCCCACTTCATACATGGCATATCATTCTGAATATGATTTTGTGGGCAACTACGACCATTCCCGCCACGCCGGCATGATGCATGTGGCCAATCATCATTTGGTGCCAGGCAAAAAACAATGGACCTGGGGGAATAGTGACTTTGGTCAAATGTGGGACCGGCAATTGACCGATGAAGATGGGCCCTATATTGAATTGATGTGTGGTGCTTTTACCGATAACCAGCCTGATTTTTCGTGGATGATGCCCGGCGAAGAGAAACGCTTCCAACAAAACTTCATGCCGTACAAAAACATCGGCCCAGCCAGTAATGCCAACACCGATGCCGTCGTACACCTCCATCTCACAAACGACATTGCCCACGTCGGCGTCTATGTTTCGAGTCCCATCAATTGTCGCGTCACCCTTCACCACAAAGGTCATTTGTTGTGGCAACGCGAATTGCCACTATCGCCAACAATTACGCTGAGCGAACAAATACCATTGCCGGTAGAAACCGCAGACCACGAATTGACCATCCGCGTTAGCGATCGCGCCAATGAACGCGAACTGATCCGGTACACCCCACCGCGTCAACGCAGGAGTGAGATCCCGGCAGCAGCCACCCCGGCAGCCGACCCGAGCACCATTACCAGCACCGACGAATTGTTTCTCAATGGCTTACACCTCGAACAATATCGCCATGCCACGTATCGCCCCGAAGATTACTACATGGAAGCGTTACGGCGAGACCCGCACGATAGCCGGTGTAACAACGCCATGGGCTTAATATTGTTGCGTCGGGGCGACTTTGTCGCTGCCGAGCAATTCTTCCGGCGCGCAATTACTCGACTCACCAGCCGCAACCCCAATCCCTACGATGGCGAGGCCTACTATAACCTCGGGTTGGCATTGCGCTATCAATCCCGGCTCGATGCCGCGTTTGATGCGTTTTATAAAGCAACGTGGAACGCAGCCTGGCAAGATTCTGCGTTTTTTGAGCTGGCCTGCATCGCGGGGTGTCAACAACAATTACCCCAAGCACTCGACCTGACTCGCCAGGCATTGCGGCGCAATTGGAGCCACCACCGCGCCCGCGTTGTCGAAATCAGCCTCCTCCGGCGCCTCGGTCGCCGTCCCGAGGCAATAGCAAGCTGCCGTGTGGCATTACAACTCGACCCAATGGATGCTGGCGCGGCCACAGAATTAGCGCAACTCGAAGGATCAACCACGGTAGCAGACGCATTCCACTGGGATATGCCCAAATTTGAAGCCATCGCCCTTGATTATTTGGCGTGTGGTGATTATGAAATGGCATTGCAAATGTGTCGCCTGGCGCCACAACCAGGTCCGCTTTTGGCATACCTGGCCGCATGGATACATTCACTCCGCGAGACCAACAGTCGTGCAACATCAGATCAGCCACGCATAACCAGTGTCAGCAGCGCTGCGGTTCAAGAATTATTACAGGTGGCTCGCTCACGCACAATTGACTGGTGCTTCCCGCACCGGCTCATCCATGTGCCGATGTTGCAGTTTGCGCTACAACAATACCCCGGCGACGGCAATGCAGCATATCTGCTCGGTAATTTTTGGTATGCCCACCAGATGCCCGATCGTGCGATCGAATCATGGCAACATGCGGTGCAATATACACCTGATAATGCCATTGCATGGCGAAATCTCGGTTTAGCGAATGTCAATCACAACCACGATTTGGTAGCGGGGCGTGACGCCTACAACCGTGCGTTAGCCATTACCCCGCATGATGCGCGCTTGTTGTACGAAGCAGATCAGCTTGCCCAAATTTGTGGTGTTGACCCCACGGTGCGCCTCGGTCTGCTGACCAATGCCTTGACGGTGGTGCTCGAACGTGATGATTTAACAATTTCATACATTACATTACTTAACATTCACGAGCGCTATGCCGATGCCCTCGATATCTTAGCCACACGTATGTTTCATCCTTGGGAAGGTGGCGAAGGCCGTGTTGCCGCCCAACACACGATTGCCATCATCGGCATGGCCGAACTCGCCTTGCAACACGGGCACTATGCCGAAGCGATTACGTTGTTGGGCAGTGCCATTGCATACCCCGTTAATTTGGGCGAAGGCAAACTCCCTGGTGCCAACGAAAACAACTTGCATTACTTGATGGGGGTTGCGTATGCCGCCCGAGGGGATACCACAGCCGCCCGAGCATCATGGCAATTGGCTACTCGAGGTGACAGTCAGCCAACGTCGGCGATTTATTACAATGACCAACCACCCGATATGATTTTCTATCAAGCATTAGCGTGGCGGCGTTTGGGCGATGAGGCTCGCGCCGATGCTATATTCCAGCGCTTAATTGCCTATGGACACGACCATGGCGACGAACAAGTCCGTACCGATTATTTTGCGGTATCACTCCCGAGCTTTCTCGTTTTTAATGATGATCCGACCTTGCGCAATACAATCCACTGTCACTATATGCGGGCATTGGGTTTACTCGGTTTAAAACATCCAGATGCCATCACTACGTTTGATGCATTATTGGCACATGACGCTCATCATCAAGGTGCTCGCTTCCATCGTACCTTCCGCCATCTCGAATGAGTCAAACCAAAAGGATTCACCCTTACCTACGGTTGAATTACCGGTTTTTCAGAATCCAATTACCAAAAGGAATACAAATGTTTCATCGTTTTCGTATAGGGATCATAATGTGCATCGCACTGATGATCGTTGCATGCGGGAATCAAGCGGCAAATATTGATCCTGCCATGCCCGCCACCGCGACCGCCAAACCGGTAATGCCTACCGGCACTGCCGCCCCGGTAGATGCTACTGCCACTACCGTTCTTGCCGCGGATACCGCTACTCCTGTTCCCGCCGTTGCAACCGCCACACCCGGAGAAGCAGCCATCACCACAGTCCCGACGACCGAAGCAAGTTCCGGGTCTAACGATGCGACTCCTCGTCAACCTATTGCCGGTGGTCCAACGTTGCTCGATCGTCGCATCGACGTCCGCCGCGTCAGCGATGTCCCAGTGAATAGCATCCGATTAGTGTACGACATCAACAATAGTAGCTTATTGATGCTGACCATGAGTGATGGTTTACAACGCATAAATCCTGGCGATGGCAAAACAACCATAGTTGCAAGTGGTGCCGACATGATCGGCGCCGCGGTTCCCTCAGGTCTCGCCATTGCCAAAGACGGCACCGTGTATGTCGTCGGGAATGAAACAGTGCAAACCATGACCAAAGCATTGATTCGCCGCGGGATCCCCAACGGGACAGGCTATACTTGGGAAACGGTTGCAAGTACCGAACCATATCCGCGCAGCGACACTCCCTTTGACCATTTGTTCAACGGCATTGTTGTCGATTCCAAATGGATTTATGCCACTAGTGGCTCGCGCACCGACCATGGTGAAGTCGAAACCCAAAATGGCACCTTCCCTGATGTACGTGAAGCTGCGCTCACCGCTCGCATGTATCGGTTTGCGGCAAATAGCAAAGACATCGTACTCAAAAATGACGAAGCTGCAGTAGCTCCCTATGTCTATGCTCGTGGCTTCCGCAACGCGTTTGACCCAGCTTTTGCGCCGAATGGTGAATTATTTGTTGGTGACAATGGTCCTGACGCTGATTTACCCGATGAACTAAATTGGGTCCGCCAAGGTGGCCATTTCGGCTTCCCATGGCGCTTTGGAGATATCGATAACCCACAACGTGATCCAAGTTATGACCCTGCCAAAGACGTACGACTCCAACCAGACTTTACCGCGGTCCAACTAGGTGCCTATCACAACGACCCGACCTACCCCAAAGCACCCAGTAATCTCATTGACCCCATCATCAATAAGGGCCCCGCCGCCACCAATTATCGTGGCATCGATGGTAAATCACATGATGCCGCTCAAGAAGGCAAAACACTGGCGGGCATCACACCACACCGTTCGCCACTCGGATTAGTGTTTGCAGACCAAACCTTCCCCAAAAGTTGGCACGCTGATAACAAAACCCTCACCGGATTTTTGTTGAGCTGGGGCGCAGCAGGAGGGACATTACCTGACCGTGGTCAAGACATGCTTGCACTCCAACTCAGCAAAAATGGTGAAAATTACACCATGACCACTCACCAAATTGTTCGCGATTTGCACAATCCCATTGATAGCGCGATTGTGGGGGACAAAATCTATGTTCTAGAATTTGGCGATAAAGTTGCGATTTGGGAATTTACGTTCCACGAATAGGAACACAGGAGTCGGGGAAGTATGCCGCTTCATACCACTGAAAATTCGCGCTTAATGCGCACCGGACATATCTTTAACTCATTGTTGAATGAGCTCCAACAGCGGATCCGCAATGGAGAATGGCAGCCAGGCAGCCATTTGCCGAGCATCACGCATTTGGCGCACACGTTTGGCGTGAGCACGGGATCTGTACGTGAGGCGCTGCGTTCACTCCAGTCGTTAGGAATGGTGCGTATTGAACACGGGCGTGGCGTGATTGTGATTAGCAATCAAAGTAAAGATGACCCCCAATTCCCCCCAACCAACCTGACCATCGCAAACGTGGTAGCATTGGCAGAAGCACGCCGCCTCATCGAACCTGAACTTGCTGCACTCGCCGCCGAACGGGGGAGCGATAATGAATTAACCGAAATCCTGCAAATCGCCATTACTATGGAACAACACGTCGTGGCAGGGCTCGATTTTGGCGAATCAGATACTGCTTTCCATCATGCGATTGCAATCGCAGCACATAATCCCGTTTTGAGTCAAATGATTTTGAGCATGCAAGATTTATTTTTGATGAGCCGTCAACTCACCAGCAAAGAATTGGGCATGACTGACCGCGCCGTCCACTATCACCATTTGATTGCCGATGCCATTCAAACACGGAATGCCGCTCAAGCACGCTTGCTCATGTTGGCCCACATGAATGATGCTCTCGGCAGTGTTCTGTTCATCGAAGCCCAACAATCCAATCACGCTGCTCCGATTTTGTATTAGAAAGAGTTCATCCCATGCGAATCGCAGTCACCGGAGGGAATGGTGATTTAGCCCGGGTGCTTATCCCAATGCTTGTGGCCAAAGGTCACGAAGTCAAAAGCCTCGACCGCACCTTGCCCGCCCGCACCAGCGACAATCCGCTCCCTGCCCATGCGTTAGTGGTTGACACCACTGATTATGGACAAGTCGTCGCAGCGCTCAGCGGATGTGATGGGGTGATCCACCTCGCCGCCCATCGTTCGCCAAAGCAAGCCCCAGATCATGTCGTCTATCACGACAACACCGTCAGTAGCTACCACGTTTTGTTCGCCACCGAAACTCTTGGTATTCGCAAAGTCTGTATGGCTTCGAGCATCAATGCCATCGGTGGGGTCTTTAGTCAAGCCCCACGCTACGACTACCTGCCACTCGATGAACGCCATCCCTGTTATGCCGAAGACCCGTATAGCCAATCGAAGTGGGTGCTCGAACTCCAAGGTGACGCATTCGCTCGCCGCCGTAGCGATGTAGCTATCAGTAGCTTACGCTTCCACGGCATTACATCGCGTGAAAACGCAATGACCTACTGGGCAAATAATCCCGCGGGCGTCAAACACCTCTGGGGCTATGTCGACCCCTCTGCAGCCGCACGCGCCTGCATCGCCGCAATGAATGTCTCATGGTACGGTCACAATGTGTTTTATATTGTGGCACCCGACGTTGCGAGTGACGTCGCTAGTGAAACGCTCGCCGCTACCCACTATCCCGAATCTGTCTGCGCACCCCAACTCACCGGCACTGCAGGGTTTTTTGATTGTAGTAAAGCAGCCAATCTCCTTGGTTGGCATCACAACGAGGATTAAATTTCATGAAAATTACTGACATCAAATCCTATCCATTATGGATTGGGACACGTAATCAACTCGTAATAAAAATCGAAACTGATGAAGGTATTTATGGTCTCGGTGAATCAGGCCTCAGTGGGCGTGAATTAGCCGTTATGGGAGCAATCAACCACTTTCGTGAGTTTTTGATTGGCCAAAATCCGATGCACATGGGTCGCATTTGGCAAGAACTTTACCGGAGCCAATACTTCGAAGGTGGTCGCGTATTGACCGCTGCCCAAAGTGCCATCGACATTGCGTTATATGATATCGCCGGCAAGGCCCTCGGCGTCCCCGTCCATCAATTACTTGGCGGTCAACAGCGGAATCACATTCCGTGTTTCGTCACTACCGGTGGTTCGACCCCCGACGAAATGCTCGCCAGCGCTCAATTACTGTGGGATCATGGTTGGCGCGTTATCCGCACCGGAATGCTTGCTCCCCGCAACCATGGCGAAGGCATCTTTGAGCCGCGCGAAACACTCGGTATCACCGCCAAAACGCTCATCAAAATCCGCGAAACCCTAGGCGACGAGCTGACCCTGGGTATCGACTATCATCACCGGTTATCACTGGCCGAAACTGCATCGTTTTGTCAGCGGATGCCCGTCGGTACTATCGACTTCATCGAAGAGCCAATGCGCGACGAAAGCCCCGAAGCATACGAAGCATTACGGAAAATGACCCCCGTCCCCTTTGCGGTTGGTGAAGAATTTGCCAGCAAATGGCAATTTGCCCCCTTTATCGAACGCCACCTCACTGATTTTGCCCGTCTCGACATCTGCAATGTCGGCGGCTTTACCGAATCGATGAAGGTAGCTGGTTGGGCCGAAGCACATTACATCGACTTGATGCCCCACAATCCACTTGGTCCCGTCTGCACGGCGGCCACTATTCACCTCGCTGCCGCGGTGCCTAATTTTGCCTGGCTAGAAGTGCGGGTTTCGCCGAGCGAAAATCTTTACAAGGGTGACGGTATCAACGACGTCGATGTCATCTTCCCCGTCAACCCCAAACTCAATGGCAATGCCTTTGATGTTCCTCAAGCACCAGGACTCGGTATTGAATTTGACGAAGAAACGGCCAAAAAGCATTCGTGGAAGTTTTGGGAAGCACCGCATTTGCGCCGCCGAGATGGCTCAGTCACCAATTGGTAATCGGCTATCAACCCGCGAACGCATTGATTGCGTTCGCGGGTTACACAAAAAGGAACAGCCAATGGCACAAATACTTGTGGGAAGCTACAACACTCCTCATCAACCGGGTGTAGCAATCATGGAAGTCGATGGGAGCGGCACAAATCGTATCGTCAGCCTGTTACCAGGCATCGAAAATCCCTCATTCATGACCCAACATGGCGCACGCATCTATGCAGTCAGTGAAACACCAGCGTGTGGTGGCGTCGTTGCAATCACTCGCCAAGACAATTCCCTCAGCTATGGCATTCGTCGTCCGAGCGGTGGTGGCTGGCCTTGTCATGTCCGCGTGAGCAACGACGGGCGCTACGCAGTCGCTACCAATTACGGAACTGGCACCGTGGCGTTGTTACAAATCGAAAGCGACGGTTCGCTGACTGGCCTGAACGATTTGGCTGCCCATAGTGGCACTGGTCCGAACGCCGCGCGCCAAGGCGAGCCACATGCACATTCTGCCATCTTTACGCCGGATGGGGCATATGTGATTGCCGCTGATTTAGGTACTGACGAGCTGGTTTTTTACACAATCAACACCCAAACAAACCAATTGGTACGTACGCATACGGTGAACACACCCGCTGGTAACGGACCTCGCCATACGATTTTTCATCCAAATGGCACAGCATTGTACGTGGCAAATGAAATTGCATGTAGTGTATCGGTGTTTGCGTATCGCAACAGCACGCTGATTCACATCGCAGATCATTCAACGATTACTGGTGCCAACAATGATTTTACGGTGGCAGATATACACATTAGCCCCGATCAGCAATTCCTCTACTGTACGACCCGTACCGACAATACGATTGCTGCCTACAAAATCTTGGCTGACGGTAACCTCGACCGTATTGGAGTGTATAGTTGTGGCGGTGCGTGGCCACGCAATTTCGCCATCGCACCAGATGGGTCGTATATCCTCGTCGCCTGTCAGCATGACAATCATCTTGCCGTGTTGCCTCGCGACACAAAAACCGGTGCAGTTGGGAGCTGCGTTGCCACCATCCCAATGGCCAATGTGTCGTTTGTCGAATTTATCTAAAGCACGCTCATTACACCCGCGACAACAGCAGTTGGAATCCCAGTCTGTGTTGCGGTTTTTTCCGGAAGAGCGTGCTCGGGATGAATCCTAATGCGCAGAATTAATAATCTAAATCACAGAAGCCCGTTCAGATAAAACTGAACGGGCTTCTGGCGTGCGGAAAATAATCGAATTACGGAGTCCAGATAGTCCCGTCTGGCCAGCGACTCTGCGTCCATTCGACGACCTTGGTGTCTACGGGGTATTTGGCGGCCTTTTTTTCGTCAAAATCGACACCCCAGCCTGGTTTGTCGTTAACATAGACATAGCCACCATGCACTTCGGGACAACCGGGGAATACTTCGTACAAATTTGGCCCGAAGTGAATCACTTCTTGGATGCCAAAATTCCGGCTCGACAAATCGAGATGCACATTGGCAGCATGCCCAATTGGTGATACGTCGCCAGGACCATGCCAGGCAGTGCGAATCCCAAATTGCTCGGCAAATGCAGCCAACTTGCGGGCTGGCGTCACGCCACCGATGGCAGATACATGTGAGCGGATGAAGTCAATCAACTGCTCGCTAATCAATGTCTTCCATTCGGCGGCATTTACATGCAATTCCCCCATGGCAATCGGAGTCGCGCATTGCTCACGCAAGCGGCGGAACCACTCGATTTGGTCTGGGGCAAACGGATCTTCGAGGAAGAAGAGACGGTATGGTTCGAGTGCTTTACCCATGCGTACGGCATCGATTGGCGCAATCCGCTCATGGATGTCGTGGAGTAAAAAGAGATCGTAGCCAATTTTGTTACGAATATAATCAAACAGCGGCGGGATTGAACGGGCGTATACATCGGGTTGATAGTAGGCACCAGGGAAGGTTGATTCGAGATTATCCATCGACCGCATACGATGGGTGGCCTGTGGCGCATCTTTGCTCGGGACGCTGTTTTGTTTTGTGATATCTTGAATGCGGCCACCGTAGCCACCCATTTGACAGCGTACTGCGAGCGCACCACTCTCTTGGTATTTAATGACGTTTTCGAGCACTTCTTGGTGGTCACGGCCATCGGCGTGGCGATATATCATGGCACCTTCGCGACACTTTCCACCCCAAAGTTGGTAAACCGGCATGTTGGCAATTTTGCCTTTGATATCCCACAATGCCATGTCGACACCGCTAATGGCGTTGTTGAGCACAGGGCCATTACGCCAGTAGGAGTTGACCATCATCATCTGCCACATATCTTCGCTGTTGCGCGGATCACGGCCGACCAGCAATGGCTCGAGGTAGTCTTCGACCGCTTTGACTACGAGGGTAGCACGTTGGGTAAACGTGGCGCAGCCCAAACCAAACAATCCATCCTGGTCGGTTTCGACCTTGACGACGACGACGCCGATGCCGTCAGGGGCGGTCAAAAATGCCCGTACACGTGTAATTTTCATAGTAATCTCCAATGACAAAAATAGCCTATCACCCACTTCCTCCATCTCCTCCGTCACCATGACGCAAGAGATGGAGGATGATGTTGCGCTTACGACCAGAGTCGATCCCAACTCTTGGCGTCGTCCCATTCGGGGGTTGGCTCAAAGAATCCGCTCCCCTTGACCAAATGTTCCTTGACCACGTCGAGATTAACTTCGAAACCCAAACCGGGGGTGTGCGGCACCTCGATGTAACCGTTTTGGATGACGGGGCCACTGCGACCGGTAATGGTAATGAAGTCGCTCCAGAAGGGTTCTTCGGAGAAGTGGTGCTCTAGGGCGATGAAGTTTTCGGTGGCAGCCGCACAATGCACACTCGCCATGGTGCTGATGGGCGTACCGGCCATGTGCATGGCCATGCTAATCCCCCGCTCAGCGGCGTAATCGCCGATGCGCTTGGTTTCGATGATACCACCACTGGTTGCCATATCCGGATGAATGATATTCACACCACGGGCATCGATCAGCGGCTTAAAGCCATCGAGGGCGTAAATATCTTCACCGGTGCAGACGGGTGTGTGAAGTTCACGCTCGAGTTGGACCCATTGATCGGTGAATTGCCATGGCACGAGGTCTTCGAGCCACGCCAAGTTGTAGGGCTCGAGCGCTTTGCCGAGGCGGATACAATCGTCGATGCCGATATGACCAAAATGATCAGCGGCGATTGGCACTTCGTAGCCTACGGTCTCACGCACTTGGGACACATACTCCACAATCATGTCCAAACCTTTGGGGGTGATACGGACATGCGTAAAGGGGTGTTGCAAGGTGTGCAAGTTGAGCATTTTGTCGAAGTGCTTGTCGCTCCCACCCGGCAACATGCCATCGGGATAGGTCAACGCACCGGGGATGCCGATGAGGGGTTGGATACCCACGTCCATTTTGAGCATGGTATAGCCCCACGAGATGCGCTCCTGGAGTTGCTTGCCCATCGACACCCCATCGGGTTCGTTGGGGGTATCGCAGTACATGCGCACGCGGTCGCGGTATTGACCACCAGTGAGGGCAAAGGCAGGCACGCCATAGGCTTTACCGGCGAGGTCCATCAAGGCCATTTCGACCCCTGACACGCCGCCACCTTGGCGACCGTGATGACCGAACTGCTTGATTTTGCGAAACAAACGATCGACGTTGCAGGGATTTTCACCGAGCAAGCGACTTTTGAGGGTCAAGGCATATTTGGCGGCGGCCAAGTCACGTACTTCACCCCAACCGCTAATCCCTTGGTTGGTATCGATGCGGATGATGCTAAAGTGCCAGTGGTCCCAGCCCACCGTGGCAATCCGCATATCGGTAATTTTGAGATCGCTCGGGTTCGACGAGCGCCGGATATTGTCTTCGGGGCGGGCAGCGCTCATTTATTGTTCGCTTTCTTCCAGGCGGTGTAATCAGCTTCGATATCTTCGCGCCAATTTTGCACGTCGATTTCGCCGCTGGTATATTTGCCTTCACCAATCCGCATTTTACCGAATTCATCACGCACGCGGGTGTTTTCGCTCTCTTCAACGACTTCTTTCACCAAGTGCGGTGGGATGACGATGATACCCGTAGCTGTACCCAAAATCACATCGCCTGGCAAAATCGTAATGCCATCGATACGCACGGGAATGTTGATACCTGACAAAGTGACATCGGCGATGGCGGTCGGATCAAAGCCCCGCACATAGAAGTTGACATCATCGAGGGTAACCAGGCCAGCCAAGTCACGTACGCCGCCGTCAATCACGGCGCCAGCATGGGTGCGTTTGGCCACTGCGGTACCCAAGTTGTCACCAACCAAGGTGCCGTCTTTGATTTTGCCAAACAAATCACACACCATCACATCGTTGCGCTCGAGCTGTTCGATAATCCACGAATTTTGGCCACCGATTTTACCACGGCCAGCGGCGATGCCGGAATCTTGGATGACCTTGTGGAAGTCGGGACGGTGGGGAATAAAGGCGGCAGTGACAGCCCGCCCGACGGTGACTTTACCGGGGTGGGTCTCTTTCCAGTCGCCGGCGAATTGCAAGTTGTAGCCATGGCGACGCATGGTGCCCCAGGCTTCTTCGGTGGTGACCAATTTCATGCGTTCGATCAAATCATCGGGCACTTTGGGTCGGCCATCCGCAAAACGCTCGAATGGATTTAGGGCGGTGAGGGCAATCAACGCCTCACGAGTTGGTTGTACATGCCACGTCATTGTAGTATCCTTTCAAAAAATTGCGTATCAAAAAATTAATGTGTCCAGCCCAACAA
>CALQBW020000054.1 GCA_943328915.2 Singulisphaera sp. GP187
TAATCGAGCCCTACCGCAGTCAAGCATTCTTCGACAATGACCCGCGATCGTTCGGGAGGCAGGCCACGACGCCGTGGCGAAAAAGAGACATCTTTGCCGACGGTTTCTTCAAATAATTGCGTTTCGGGTTGTTGAAACACGATGCCGATACGGTCACGTAAGGCCCCAATATCATACCCTTTGGCAAATATCTCTTTGCTATTAACGGTTATCGTCCCTTGTTGTGGTTTGCGTAGTCCATTGATGCATTCTATCAAGGTACTTTTTCCGGCCTGTGTGCCCCCCAAAAGTGCGACGATTTCGCCTTTGCCAAAATGGCACGTTGCACCATTGAGTCCGACACTTTCCATTGGCGTCCCTTGTAAATAGGTGAAATGTACATTGTTGATTTCGATGAGTACATCATGCGCGGCAGGTGGGAATTGTTCAGGTTGCTGCAGTAGTCGGGTAACGCCAATATCTTGGCGTGGCAGCGGTATTAACGCGTCACAGAGCTGCGTTGGGGTCAATATAGGTTGGGGAATGGTGATGCCATGGTGAAGAAGTTGACCACCGAGGCGTGTCACAAGTGGTACATCGAGCCCAACGTGACGGAGTTCATCGGCACGCATAAATACTTCACGAGGCGTACCATCCATATAGACGCTACCACCATCCATGACGATGATGCGGTCAAAATCAACGACTTCGTGCATAAAATGGGTAATGTGAATGACACTCACGCCGTGGTTATCCCGTAGTTCATGGGCGATTCGCAGCAAATTGCGTGCCAGCGGGGGCGCAATCATCGTGGTTGGTTCGTCGAGAATGAGGCAAGATGGTTGCATAGCTAATACGCCTGCTATTGCCACACGCTGGCGTTCACCGCCAGATAATACACTAATTTGGGCATTTGCAAGAGCGCTTAGGCCTAATGAAGCGAGGATTGCTTGGACGCGGGCTTCGATTTCTTCGCGTGGCATGCCGAGGTTTTCGGGACCAAAGGCGATGTCATCGATGACGCGATTGGCTACTAGTTGGTCGTCGGGTCGCTGAAAAACCAACCCTACTTGTCGGCGTATTTCATACGCTGTTTCTTCGCTTAATGTCACTCCATTGACCACTACATTACCGCTTGTAGGCATATAAACTGCCGAAAGTACTTTGGCGAGAGTGCTTTTGCCACTACCATTATGACCGAGCAAAGCAACTAATTCGCCTGGTTTTATTGTTAAATTAATCCCTTTAAGGGCATGAATCGCATCATCTCGGCCAGCGTTATAATCATAGGTTAAATCGGTGAGTTGTATCATGCAAATACCTTTAAACCGGCAAGCCACACCTACTTGGGTGGCTTGCCGGCAGGAGTAAAATCCGTGGAATTAGTAGTTGCCGTCTTTGGTGTCAGCGGCGGTGGTGCGACCCGAGCGTACCAAATTGACGCCTTGGGCAACCAATACTGTGATAATTGCGGCCAAAACGACTTCCACCAATGCTTGCGGAATAATCGTTGGGATGGCAGCGGCAGGGATTAACCCAAATGCCACCAATGCGCCGACCACCAAAATTGTATTGGTCAACGTCCCTACCACACCGGCAGCAGCAGCCGCTACGGCACCATTGCCGCCCGACAGTGCTTTGTAGGTGTAATAGGACGTTAAACCAATCAACAAGCGAGGTAATACGGATACGATCGGATTGGTGAACAACCCAGAGGTGTCAGTGACCATACTGTAGATGCCAAAGATAACACCTACCAGCACACCGACAATTGGTCCTTCGAGGACAGCCCCCAAGATTACTGGGATGTGCATGATGGTCGCACTTCCGCTCAAGTTGGGTACCGGGATGAACCCTAGTTGGGTGACACCGAGCACAATTGCGATGGCGCTCAAAACGCCGGCGACCACGATTTGGCGAACGTTGATCTTCATTGACAGTTCCCTTTCATAGTACCTACGAATTTTAGATTCCCATATGGCGTCGAGGAGTTACCTCGTTTCACCCTAGAGATCGCACATGGCAGGTAACCCTGCCATGCTCGTGGCCATTGCCACACTGCGTTCGATCGCTGCAGCTACCACATCGGCAGCCACACTCCCCAATTGCACCATGGCTGGGGCTGGGCGTTGATTGGTCGCCACCGTAAAAATAACATCGCCATCAAACGGCGTATGAATTGGTTTTATTGCGCGGGCCATGCCGTCTTGGGCCATTTGGGCCACTTTGCGGCATTCGCTTTTGCTGAGGGTGGCATCGGTGGCGACGACCACCAATGTTGTATTGCCGCCGTTGAATTCTGGCACCGCATGGCCACCACGCAGCTGTGCCGCCATATCAAAAAACCTCCCGCTTGGTAAACGTGTGCCGGCAATAATCTGCCCGGTACGTTCGCGGTAGATATCCCCAAAGGCGTTGTTGACCACTAACGCAGCTACGGTAGTTCCGTCAGGTAATGTAATCGCGTAACTACCAACCCCACTCTTCATACAGCCATTCGGACCAAGCATTTTGCCGACAGTTGCACCCATTCCCGCACCAACACACCCTTCGGAGACGGGGGCTTCACTGGCAGCATTGCACGCTTCATAGCCCATTTCGGGGGTGGCATAGGCCATTGGATTCCCACATCCCAAGTCGAAAATCACTGCCGCGGGCACAATCGGCACTTTGGTGACTGTCACATCAAATCCGATGTCTTTTTGACGGAGCCAACGCATGACGCCATCCGCTGCCGCTAAACCAAACGCACTGCCACCACACAACGCAATTGCATGAATATGTTGCACCGTGCATTCAGGAGCGAGCAAATCGGTTTCACGCGTACCTGGCGCACCTCCACGCACATCCACACTTGCAGTGGTAAGTTCGGGCAACAAAATCACGGTACAACCCGTTAAGGCTTCTGCATCATGTGCATGACCTACTCGAATCCCGCTGACACGTGTCAACGTTGCCTGCATCCTTTGCCTCCATCGGCAATGGCGAAACACCATAGTTGCGCCGTAAAAATCGTGCTATTATTTTTCCTCGTTGTGGTGTCAAGACTTTAGCATACTTTTTGTACTATTGTCAATAGAAAGATGTGTTTAAAAATAAATTATTTCATATTGCTGTGCAAAAATATCGTTTGCGCGCTTAAAATCAATACTTTCGCAGGACACGTTAAAATGTACACACGATGCAGTGGTATGATAAATCAATATTTTTGATGAAGGAGGATATATGATTGCACCAGGCATGCTACGTAGCACGTTGACGACTCGTCCGTGTTATTCCACATTTGTAATGCTCCAAGATCCGTTGGTTATCCCAATGCTCAAAAACGCTGGATTTGATTTTTTGATTATTGACCACGAACATATCCCGATGAGTCCCGATATGGTCGCAAATTTAATCACGGCAGCGCGCACCCATGGTATTGCCACGATTGTGCGGGTACGCGATTTGTCACGCGGTGCCATCCAACATGCGCTCGAAACCGGTGCTGATGGCGTAATGATACCGATGGTTGAAAGTGCGACACAAGCCCGTTTGGCCGTTGAATGGAGCAAATACCCTCCGATGGGTACTCGCGGATTGCATACATTAACCCAAGCCTTTTTGCTCGATCAAACCCATGTGCAAGGCTACCCACCGCCCCCGCATATCGCTATGAATTATCCGGAACGCATGAACGAGCAAGTGGTGGTTGTGCTCCAAATCGAGACTGACCGGGGACTCGCTGCCCGGCAAGAAATATGTGCAGTGCCAGGGGTTGCAGTGGTGTTTATCGGAACATCTGATTTGAGTCAATCGTTGGGACTTTCAATGCAAAGCGCTGAATTTGCTACTGCGGTGCAGTCGATTATTATCAGTGTTCAACAAGCAGGAAAAACCGTAGGGATTATTGGCGGTTCGGCAGATGCGTTACAGCCATATGTGGACGCCGGAGTCAACTTTTTGACCCTGGCCGTCGATGGGGCCTTACTCATGCATGGCGCCAAAATTTTGTTGACGCGGCACGACGCATAAACCACAATATTTTGTGAGTTGGGTGCGGGAGTAGCGTAGGTGGGTTATGGTGTTTTGGGAGGGGTCATTTTGCCCCCCTTAAACACCATCCACCACCCCTGATCGTTGATGCTCACTGACGGATCACACATAAACAAATCCGGTGGAGCTTTGATTACGAGTTGGGTTGTTTTGCCAAACGTCAATCCATCGCTACTTGCACGGCGTGCGAGTCCTTTGTCACAGCCATACAACCACACCGTCTGATCTTGGATAATTGCCCCAGGAATCCCCCCTTTGCTCCAACGGACTTCGGGATCTGCTACGAAAGTTAAGCCATCGGGTGACACGGCACTCTTGATGGCATCGCCGCCGTTGTAGTACATACGATATTGCCCATTTGCATCGATGACCACATTGGGGTCCCACATCTGCTCACTGGCAAATCGCACCCCTGGTTCCATCATGAAACTATTGCCATTATCTGTTGATATCGCACTCAAAATCGTATGGGTGGTGGCGTCGGTACGGATATCGTAGGCATACAGCCGTAAGCGACCATCGGGCAGTACCACTAAATCGGGATCAACCATGGTGAAGTTTTCACTATCGCTAATCAATACGGTACCCATTTGTTGCCATGTGTCTGATCCGTTTGCGAGGCGGGCGGCAGCGAGTTTTTCACCAAAGCGGGTTGGGTTGTCGGCAAATGATACCCACATCGCAAGCAGACTGCCATCGGCGAGTGTGACGATTTCGGGTACGCTTGCAGCGGGGGCCAATTGAATGGGGTCGGTCCAGCCCACTCCATCGTTGGAATTTGTCACCCACGTACTGTCTTGGTTCGCGGTGTGTGCATTCTGACCATTTGCTGGGGCAGGATTATTCGCACCGTTGATAAGTGGCATTGAGGCAGTTGCACAGCGGTTGATGACGGCGACCTCCGTCGCATTGGCTGTCGTTTTGGCTTGCATAATTTGTGGGACGCGTTCTTTGCCGATTTGCCCGCCCACGCAGATTTTTTGCTCCATATTCATGGCACGCATGGTCGCCACTAATTCATTTATAACGGTTACGGTGGGTTGTTGCGCAGTAGGAGTGGTGAGTGTTTGTGCGGTTGTGGTGATTATTGCCGGTGCAGTGGTATTTGTTGGGGTGTCCGTTACTGGGGATTGGGTAGTCGTGTTTGTTGTGGTTACCGGGAGCGATATCCCACAACTATTGCTGCTGATTACAACGAGTGCCAACAAAAGCAAAAAACGTATCATGAAAGCCTCCATAATTGCAAGATTTACACAATAATATGATGTTAGTATATGGTATTTATAATGAGTAAATGTCATAATTACGGTACGGTATGATATTATTTATGTTAATCTTTGCGTTATTCTTTTAGAAATAGAGGGCATATGACATTTTTGCCACTCCGTGATACTATTGTGCTTCCCAATGCCATAAAAATATACTGGGATACCCTAGATGTGCCGATTCGGCGTAGCTTGGTCAAGCAACTTTTTTCAAACAAAGAACTCATTGATAAAAAAACCAAAATCCATGCGTATGATGATTTATTAGCTAAAAAACTGAATTTCCGCTTAAAATCAATCAGCGAAAAATCCGTCGATTGGCGTATTGATCGTGTTGTACTTTTGAGTGAATCACAGATGCTGATTATGCATGATATTTGCCGGCGTTATTTGACCATTATGCATGCGACGATGTTCAGCGAAATTCAAATTATCGGTAGCGGCGATGAACCAGAACCAACGCAAGGGAAATACCCGATAGAATGGTACCTTCGGGTCGTAGATTATTTGGCGACTGAGGCGATCCCCCCGCTGGCATGTATGTTTATGTTTGCCATGTTTTCAGACTGCGAAGGACGTGACAACGCGTTCACAGACCAACGGTATGAAGCAATTTGGCAAACTCATTTGGCGTGGCACCAAGGACGGAATAAACTTCCGGAAAATGAACGAATTATCCCCGCAACACTCACGCCAACACTCATTCAATCGCTGGCTGAAGCACCTGAACCGCCCAAAAAAGAACCAGTGCGTCCCCAAATTGCGCGCCCTATTATCCCGGCTGCGTTGGTGAAAACACTCCCGCCACGGCCGGTAATGCCTCCCCCACCACCACCAATCTCTACTGTCCCCGCGAGTTTTGGACCACTCCAATATTTGGTGAATCGGGCGATCGATGATTCTTGTGCCCAAATAAAAGGCGCCCTTTCCCACGAATCGATGCGTGAGGCTTTGCAAGAGCTATTGCGACTCAATAGTAATTCTGTCCCATATTTTTATCATATTGGGTATTATCAAGGTCTTTCTACTGCAAAATTCACCATTGAAAAACAACAAATCCAAATCGGGCAAGCCTGGGGTTTTTTAGGATTTGTGATGGGAAGTTATCGCGAAAATGGCGATGCAGTCGCTGGTGTCATTGAACGAAATGCACCACTCTGGCAACACATGCTCAAAAATATTCCCCCGCTCGATTTACAAGTACTGTATACAATATTGCCAGCGTTGATTACCAATCGCGGATACGATGAAATTGCCGATATCATGGCACATTGTAGCATCCCCCATTTGACGCACGCTGAGCACACCGATAGTGTGGCTATGGTGATTTATCAAGTAGCGGCAGACATGATCCGAAGCGGTACGCAATTGCCACAAGCCGATCGTATTCTGCAACTGTTGATTACCCAACTCGATGCGGCTGGGTTGCGAGGTAATTTATACGGTCGCTGTCTGCGGAAACGTGGCCAGTTTATTCTCCGCAAAAAACAGTTTTTCCAAGCGAGTGAATTATTCCAGCAAGCAATTTCACTCCCAGAGTTCAGTGAAATAGCGCAAACACATGCCGATATAGGCATGGCGCTCGCGAATTTTCCAGGGCTTGATGCGCTGTTGCCGAGTGAAAATCATGATTTTAAAGTGGTTGTCCCGGCAATTAGCGGTCAACGCCACCACTTCGAGCGGGCAGTCCAATCTGGGGTCGGTGATGATACAAATGCCCAGTTTGTAATGGGATTAATTGCATTTGGTGAAGGTAATTACCTTGAATCACTCGAATACTTCCGGGTTACACAAATCGGGATGGAACGTCAATTGAATTCCTACAAGGTTCGAGATTTGTATGATTGGTTGTTGTTTCTCAAAATACGCACGTGGTCGCAACAATTGCAACTTAGTGAAATTTTGTTGTTTCGTGATGAACTCGAAGTCGTTTTTCATTCGACTATATTTTTCCCTTTGAAGCATTGGCTCAACATCTTCCGTGATGTCAATAAAATCCATGCGGAAACTGGCCGAATCATTATGATTCATTTATTTAATTATCGTGATGTAGACATCTATGACCTGTGTAGTATTGCGGAAGTATTTGAACAACCGCACGAAATCTGGCGGCGATACTTTTTTGGTTCAACGAAATACAATGCGCTGAGTCGTGCCGAAAAATTCACTCGTTTGATTGAGGCATGGCAAATTGTGTTAACCAATCAACAAAGCGATGCCGCTGATTATGTGCTTGAACTATGTGAAATGCATGGGACAAGTTACAGCGATTACGCACCGTTGGTCAATCAGCTCTTTGTAGAACACATTGATGATATTTTGCGATTATGGGATGAAACAGACGTCCTCTATTTACGCACGCAATTGCTGTTCATGTCTGGTCAAAGCGATGAAGCGATTTCGCTCTTGGTACAACTGTTGAATATATTCCTCGGGCGCCAAGATATCCCGCAAGCCCAAGCAATTTATACATGGCTCGAGCAACTCCATTACCCAGATATCGCGCAATACACCCAAATTGTGCAAGGTTCCACTCCGCGCACCAGTCTTACCACCGAATCATGCCGGGTCTTGTATGTCGGTGGCAATGAAACCCAACAAAATTTTAAAGATGAAATTGTCGTCAAGCTTGCAACGACGCATCCGCATATCCATGTCGAATGGGAATTAGTCGGTTGGCGTTCGAATTGGGGCGACGAAGCGGCGCGTATCGAACGTCGCATCCCCACCTTCGATTTAGTTATTCTTAGCCCGTATGTGCGTACATTATTTGGCCGGCAGATTCGCAAAGCTGCAACAAATTGGCGTGCGTCAACGGGCAAGGGCCAAGGGAAGATATATAGTGATATTGTTTCTGCAGTGGAATCGTTCCAACTGCGCTGAAAAAACCGTACAATATGTTTGTATAAAAGTACCAAAGGAGTCAAGATGTCAGCCCGAACAGAAGCATTGTTACGCGCTCTGAATTTAAGCGAACGTAACCTCGGCACATGCAATGGCCCTGAATGGCTCAAAACGAGCGGTGAGTGGATCCCCAGTTATGATCCTGCGACAGGTGAAATCATCGCCTATGTGCAATCTGCGGATATAGCAAGTTACGATGCGACGGTAGCCGCTGCCCAAACAGCTTTTGCGACATGGCGCCACGTGCCTGCTCCCAAACGGGGTGAGATGATTCGCGATCTTGGGAATTTACTGCGTGAAAATAAAGAGTCTTTGGGAGAACTCGTTGCCCTCGAAATGGGCAAAATTCGCGCAGAAGGTCTCGGCGAAGTCCAAGAAATGATCGACATCTGTGATTTTGCGGTAGGGTTGAGCCGCCAATTGTATGGTTTGACCATGCATAGCGAACGACCGCAACATCGTATGTACGAACAATGGCATCCGCTTGGCCCGATTGGGATTATTTCGGCATTTAACTTCCCAGTGGCTGTGTGGAGCTGGAATGCAGCCATCGCGGCTGTGTGTGGTGACACCAATGTGTGGAAGCCATCAGAACTTGTCCCGTTGACCGCAGTTGCCGTACAACATCTCGCGAATCGCGTGATGACCGCCCATGGTGTCAAAGGCGTCTTCACGTTGGCCGTTGGGAGTGGTGCGGTCATCGGTCAACGAATGTCCGAAGATTCCCGCTTGCCGTTGATTTCGTTTACCGGTAGTACTCGCACTGGGCGCAAAGTTGCCCAAACAGTAGCGGGGCGCTTTGGCAAATCGATCCTCGAATTAGGTGGCAACAACGCCATCATTGTTACTGCGAATGCTGACCTTGACATGACGATGCGTGCGGTATTGTTTGGTGCTGTTGGTACCGCTGGTCAACGCTGTACCACTACACGCCGCTTGATTGTCCACGAAAGCGTAGTTGAGTCGTTGTGCCAACGTTTGGTCAAGGCGTATGCCAGTGTTCCTATTGGGAATCCACTTGATGCCGGAACGTTGGTCGGCCCACTTGCAACTTCGGCTGCAGTTACTTCGATGTTGGCTGCGCTTGAGCGTGCCATAGCGGGTGGTGGCAAAGTCTTGGTTGGCGGTAATGCACGTCCCGATATTGGTACAAATTATGTTGAACCGACGATTGTCCGTATGCCGCATCAAATTGATGTTGTCTGCGAAGAAACCTTTGCGCCAATTTTGTATATCATGAGTTACTTGACTATCGAGCAAGCAATTGCAATGCACAATGATGTCGCGCAAGGTCTTAGTAGTGCTATTTTCACGGATAGTATGCGGGAAGCTGAATTATTTTTGTCCCATGGTGGTAGCGATTGTGGTATCGCCAACGTCAATATTGGTACCAGTGGGGCAGAAATTGGTGGTGCATTTGGTGGCGAAAAAGAAACGGGCGGCGGCCGTGAAAGCGGCAGCGACGCATGGCGTGCCTATATGCGCCGCCAGACCAACACCATTAATTGGGGCAATAGTTTACCGCTTGCCCAAGGCATCCAATTCGGCGATTAATCTGCGTTAACACTATCCCCGTGTGGTGCATCTACACAACACGGGGATAGTGTTTGCTTATAAAAAAGTCTGTAATGCCCATACCATAATTGGTCCCAACACCAATGCTGGTAAATATGCGGCGATGCGTAATTTGGTGATATCGAGGAGATTTAATCCTAATCCTAACAAAATAATCCCACCCGTGCACGTGGCAATTAGCACGGTCGGATTGTGAGTTGGGTCAGGTACTAGCGCAGCTAAGCTTCCTGCAGTCAGCGAAATGCCACCTTGGAACAAGAGCAAGGGTACAGCAGATACAAGCACTCCAAGCCCATATGTACTTGCGAGTGCGGCGGCAGTGATTGTGTCAAGCACTGTTTTGATAATCAATAGTTGATTGTCGCCCCGCAATCCATTGTCTATACTTCCCAAAATCGTCACTGGCCCCACACAAAAAATCAAAAACGCGGCAAATAGGCCTTCACTAAAACGTTGATCATTCCCCTGTCCCAATCGCTGTTGCACGTTGATTGCTAACGATTCAAGCCGGGCATCAAGCTTCAGCGCTTCTCCAATACCGCCTCCGACAGTTATTGTGACTAATGCGATAACGATACCCGCTACACCATGAATCGAAATCTCACTGAGCCCCCACGCAATTCGCATCCCTAAAAATAACGTCGTCAGTCCAATTCCAGATTGGAGCGTATTGGCGATGCGCGGCGGTAAAGAATTCCGAAACAATAATCCAATTAATGCGCCGATCAATACCCCGACGGCGTTGAATATGCTCCCGTTGGTTTGTTGCCATAATGAAATAAACATTCACGACTCCTCGTAATTTTGCGTCTATTGATTATACGAGAAATAAAGAGCGTTCGTAGTTCATGATGTAAATATTTTTTCAATCCAACTGATTGATTCCAGAATGTTGTGTCATGATGCGTTCTGCGACAGGATGTCCTCCCATCAGCATGTGTCCATTTTCAAGGAATAATCCTCCGGTAAGTACCCGGGAAGAATTCCCCAGCAAAAAGCGCATAGTTGTGTTTGGTGTTTGGAGTTGGTTTTTTTGGCGGATACAATTGATACGCATACGCTGGTGAGCCCACACTAATGATTGTTTTCGAAAATATGTTTCGATTTCATGGATATTGCGATTGTTTTCGTTGATGCAAGCCACATACGATAGCGTCTGTTTTATCATTAATGCCAAAGGTAATAATAAACATAACTGTATGCCAAATTCCCAAATCTGATGGGTACTGTCAGCATGTATTGTATGGGTAATTGCATCGATTTGTTGGACTTGTGCTAAACTGTTGTTGGTACGCTGCATTAATGAGTGTAATTCGTTGGTTGACGAATGGTCCTTCCAAAAAATCTCTGGATGTGGTTGGCAACGCACTAAACTAACCGTTACATTGTCTGCTATACAGTCAATTTCTAATGTAGTCTGTGGGTTGTTGGAATTCCAACTTGATGTGGGCATGAATGTCTCGCTTGGGAATGTTTGAAGGTTTAACCTGTCAACCTGTATGATAGGTTTAATTAGTATACATGAGGTCAGAGTACCATGCAAGAACATGGGTCATTGCATAAAATCACCAAAATTACATTAGTAGAGCAAACGGTTGACCGTGTTCAATCATATGTTTTGAACCAACAGTTACAACCTGGTGATACGTTGCCATCTGAAATGCGATTGGCCGAGAAATTGGGTGTGAGTCGTCCAGTGGTGCGTGAAGCTTTACGGACATTAGTGGGCCGTGGGATGCTGACAATTGCAAACGGACGTAATGCTATAATTAGCCCGGTTACGGCCACAGCTTTGGTTCATTTTTTTGAACGTGCCACGCAATTAAATGCGGTTACCGTGCGTGAATTGCTCGAAGTGCGCCGCGGTATTGAAGTACAGTCGATTTCTTTGGCGGCGCAACGACGTACTGAATCACATATCGCGAAATTACAGTCGTTACTTGCAATGATGTCTGATGCCCGGTATGATTTACAATTGTATAGTGAGTTAGATGCTCAACTTCATTTGCAAATTGCCGCCGCGAGTCAAAATCAAATGATTTATTATTTTGTAGAATCCCTTGGTGATGCGTTGCGCCAAGTTAGTTTGGCAGGTCTCTTGAATCGTCGAAATCAGACTGAATTGGACGAAGTGCACACAATGCACATGCTACTTGTAAACGCGGTGGTAACTCAGAATGGTCTTCTTGCTGAATCAACGATGGCATCGCATGTAGAAGCAGCAATGATTGCGTTAAGCCGCTCAGACGAAAATGGGATGATTCCTGGTATTCAGGCTGATAAAATGGCAACTTCTCTATAGTCTGAGTGACTTAGAGTCGTAAGTGTTTCGATTCCTAGGGTGATTCTCTTATTTTGGAATGAATGCTTGTTTATACGGTAAGGAATATTCGATGAATAAAGATGGCATAACGATAAATGAATTATCCAAGATGGCGCAGGTTACTGTGCGTACAATTCGGTTTTATACCGATGAAGGTGTTCTCGATGAACCAGCTGGACGTGACCGCTATGCCCGCTATACACGCAAACATTATTTGCAATTAAATGCTGCCCGAACGCTCAAAGAACGGTATCTGCCGTTGCGTGTGATACGGGATCAAATGGCGTCACTGAACGAATCTGATCTCGAACGTTTGGCCGGGCCGACACCAGCGCTCATTGAAGCACGTTTCAAAGAAGCAGAAGGTTTTGGGCAGTATGATGCAGTGCTTTTTAGCGCTCCCCAGAGATTCTCCAACGTTGAATCATTGTCAGAAGAGGCGCTTCTTTTTGCGCCACTCCTGGCTGATTTGAGTGAAGAAATAGCACAAGAAAAAGAAATTAGTATGTTAAAAAACGTAATGCAAGAACGAATTTTATTCCCAAAAATCGCCGCCCCAATGCATCGTGGTGTTGTGCGGCAGAAAGAATCTGTTGGCGCAGCGCAACCTATCGGTGAAGCGTGGCATCGCATCGTAATCAGTCCGAGTATGGAACTTCATGTCCGCGAAGATGGAATGCAGGAAGCCGGCGAAATTCGACGAATATTGGCTTCTTTGCGGAAACGTTAATTAATTTCATTACTACAGTAAAATCCCCCGCTTGAAGGCAATGGCGGGGGATTTTTGTGATGTAAAATCATGAAAAAAGCGAGTGACCAGGAAAGATACTGTACTCCAGTAAAAATAGCCTCACTTGATTCATCCTAAGGATTTTTTAATCAGAGATAAGTAGATACTATGCATGGAAAGTCAATAGTGATGTGTTCATCTTTGTTATAGGTAGTATTGTTACACCGGTTTTCGTGTGGCCATTGCTATGCGGATTGCAAGGGCAATTGCGTGGTTGCGCAACCTGCACTTAATCATGGTCAATAAGTGACTCAGCTATCGCCGAGGAATGAGGTACTGGTTTGCGGCTCGGTGGCGATGCGGTGGAGCAGGTTGTCGTCGTAGTCAAGGGAACGTTGGCGAATTGCTAGGGACATCGTTTGAATTAACAATCCTGACATCTGGTGTCGCATTAAGGCAAAAATCCGTCAAACCCGCTGTCGCCAGGAACAAAATAGTAATGCTCGTAATTGTTCTTTTTTTCAGTTGTAGCTTATTTTTCCAATTTATGTTGTTGCATCACTAATTTGCGCCAAGCGAGTTCGTTGGTTTGTTCGTCCATGACTCCACTGCGCCATGCGATATCTGCTTTGAGTTGAGCAATTTCGCGTAAATGTTGGCGTCGGCGATACTCCCAATAGATTGTGGTTTCTTTTGGTGTGGCGGCATCAGATTGTGTCAGTTGCTCACGTACGTCATCGAATTGGTGCTGAACTGCTGGGTCTGCGATGTCCATTTGGCTAAGTGCATACACCGTTTCTACGTGGTTCACCATATCGGGGTGGCTCACAATTGCAGCGTCTGCGATGGCGTGATGCCGTTCACCTTTGGCCAAAAACGCCGTCAATTGTTGCCCGAGTGCTGATGTAATATTGGGTAACGTAAGATGGAGTAGATTCGTGACCGGCGCGAGCGCAGTGGCCCAATCATCCAGCAAATCGCTATAGCGTAACTGTGCCCGGTGCAGGTGGCGAGTATTGAATTCGGCGGCTAGCGTATAGCGAAGCCACAGTTGCAAGCCAACTTGGATTGGCATTTGGTCGCGTGCCAGTAATGATGCTGCGACCTCAAGGGGATTGCGAAGCATCATGATGCCTACCATGGTGTATCCAGCCTGTGCCAACGGGGCTTCCCAGAGCGGTAGCGTATGACATATACGCGGGTCTTTCACCAACGCCAGGGGATTGGGTAAGACATGTTGATCAACAAACTTTGTGATTTCGGCGATTGCTGAACTGGTCGCTGGTGAGGACATGTTGCCAATGCGCTGCGGAATGAATGGGTCATCCCACATAAAATTATGCGCTGTCAACAGGCGGTCGTGAATGGCAACCACTTCGAGGGGCTCCCAATGCCCTGACGAATTGTGATGGGTGTTGTTCATCATTGCGCCAGGTAATGTTGCCCCCAAAAGATTAAGGGCACGGGTAAGCGCCGATGTCCCACTGCGATGCATCCCTAGGATGGCGCCAAATATGTGATCTGCCATAATTCCTCTTTAGGCGTGCAAATGGCCACGATTTCGAAGCCATTCAACTATCAGTATTGCAGATTCTTCAGGAGTACGGTTCACTGTTTCGATATGTATTTCAGGGTTGATCGGAGCTTCGTAGGGTGAATCTATCCCCGTCATGCCACGTATTTCTCCTGCGCGTGCCCGACGATACAGTCCTTTGGGGTCACGGCGTTCGCATTCGGCGAGAGAGGTGTCAATAAATACTTCAATGAATTCGCCGGTGACAATGGTGCGGCGTGCGCGGTCACGTTCGCTCTGGTATGGTGAAATCAGTGACACAATCACAATTAAGCCAGCATCGGTGAGCAACCGAGCAACTTCACTGACACGTCGGATGTTTTCGATGCGATCAGTCGCTGCAAACCCGAGGTCGCTACTGAGCCCGTGGCGAATGTTGTCGCCATCGAGGATGTAGGTGTGTTTGCCTTCAGCTGCCAATATCCGTTCGACCAAATTGGCGATGGTTGATTTCCCAGCGCCAGATAAACCGGTCAGCCACAGCACGCCTGGTTTTTGGTTTTTGAGGGCGGAGCGTGTGGCTTTGCTGACGTCGTGTTGTTGCCAGGTTATATTGCGGGCAGCATTCACGTCATTGATTATCATGCCGGCAGCGACAGTTTCATTACTTACGCGATCAATAAAAATAAACCCACCCGTTTGCCGATTGGATGTATAAATATCGTGGGGGATCGGGCTTTCAAATTGCACCACACATATCCCAATTTCGTTCATTTCGAGTTGTTCAGCACTCATTTGTTGCATGGTATTCACATCGATTTTGCTCGAGATTTTGGTGATAACGGCGGGTACGGTAGAAGTACCTAATTTGCACAAATATTGGCGTCCGGGTTGGGCGGGACTTTCGTGCATCCACATGACATTGGCTTCGATCCGATCAGCAACTGAAGCCGGTTGTGCCGCACTACATATGACCGCCCCACGACTTACATCTACTTCGCGGTCAAGCACGAGGGTGACTGCTTCACCTCGGACTGCTGAAGTTTTGTCGCCGTCAAAATGGGCAATGCGCTGGATTTGGGCAGTCGTGCCCATCGGTTGGATGCGTACTTGGTCGCCAATGGTGACCGTCCCACCACTGATGGTGCCGCTAAATCCACGAAAGTCTTGGTGAGGTCGATTGACCCATTGCACTGGCATCCTGAACGGCTCTGGTTCACGCGATGCATCGATGTCGACATCTTCGAGATAGCTCATAAATGTCGAACCTTGGTACCATGGCATACTATTGCTATGTCGAAATACGTTGTCGCCGTTGAGGGCCGACAACGGGATGGCAGTAATGCTCGTAAAGTTGAGTTGGCGGGCAAATTCACGGTACTGGGTTTCGATTACCCGGAAAACCTGCTCATCGAAATCAACCAAGTCCATTTTGTTGATGGCCAAAACCACATGTCGGATCCCCAGCAATGAGGCAATACAACTATGTCGATGTGTCTGCACCAACAATCCTTTGCGGGCATCAACCAACAGCACGGCCAAATCTGCCGTTGAGGCGCCGGTAGCCATGTTGCGGGTGTATTGTTCGTGCCCGGGGGTGTCTGCAACGATGAAGCGACGCTTGGCCGTAGAAAAAAAGCGATATGCGACATCTATGGTTATGCCTTGCTCGCGTTCTGCTTGCAATCCGTCGACGAGGAGTGACAAATCGAGAGCAGCGGCATCACCCAGTTTGCGTTGGCTTTCGATAGTAATGCCACGTAACTGGTCTTCAAAAATAAGTTGGGCATCGTACAATAAACGACCAATCAGTGTTGATTTGCCATCATCAACCGAGCCACAAGTATAAAAGCGAAGTAAATCCATAATTAGTTCAGTTCAATCGAAATA
>CALQBW020000055.1 GCA_943328915.2 Singulisphaera sp. GP187
GCCCATCCGGTTACGCCTCTGCCGGTGCATCCGGGCAGCGTGGCCTGGCTGACCAATGTGCATAGCGTGCATCTGTTGCAACAGGTGGTGCTCCAACTCCAGCAGGCCTATGTGCCCAGTCACCCGGTGGCGGTGGTGCATGGCGACGGGCACGTGCAACACGGCACGTTGATTGATGCGACGGTGCTAGTGCGGGAATTCCCGGTGACGCTCTATCTGGCGGCGGACGAGCCACTAGCCAACCAACGTAGTGCCGACGGTATCGCCTATGTGATTACGCGCTTGCTGGGGCCGGGTGGTTGTCCGTGGGACCACGAACAAACGCCCCATTCGTTGCGGCGGACCTTGCTCGAAGAGACCTACGAAGCCATCGATGCCCTCGACCGCGGCGACGATGCCAGCCTACTCGAAGAACTGGGTGACGTACTGCTCAATATTTTGATGCAGGCCGAAATGGCCCGCCAAGCGGGGCGCTTTAGTATGGGAGATGTCTACACCCAAGTCACCGCCAAATTCATCCGTCGCCACCCTCACGTATTTGGTGATGTGTCGGCCGCCGATAGTGAAGCGGTGTTGCAAAACTGGTACCGCATCAAACAAAGCGAAGGGGGCAGTGATACCCCAAAAAGCCCCTTGGCGGGAGTGCCATTGGCGTTGCCGGCCCTGACTGCTACCATGGCCTTGCTCAACAAATCAAAACGGCATGGCGTGACCATCACCGACCCCGGCGCGTCGCCCCTGACCGCCGACCAACTGGGGGCGCAGTTGTTTGATTTGGCTACTCACGCCATGCTCCACGATATCGATGCCGAAGCGGCCTTGCGTGAAGTCAATGCGCGTTATCGCCGTCGCGTCGATGCCTTGTTTGCCCGCGATCAGCATTTGCAGGGTCAGACCCAGGAGTTGTGGCACGATGCCGATCGCGACGCATGAAATAGTCCTCGATATGCAGGTGGAATTACGCAAACCACATGCCTGTGGCGGGGCGACGTGGCAGGTGGTGCGGGTGGGGGTCGATATCGGCCTGCGTTGCCTGCAATGCCAACACCGCGTGACACTACCCCGTGATCAATTTGTGCGCCAAGTGCGCCGCGTGGTGTCAACACCGCCGCCAGGAGAGCCAAAGGAATAGGCTGTGACCAAACCAACGGTATTATTTATTATTGGCCAAACGGCAGTAGGCAAAAGCGCCTTGGCGCTAAATGTGGCGGCGCAGCACAACGGCGAAATTATTTCGGCTGATTCACGCCAAATCTACCGCCAGATGGATATCGGCACGGCCAAGCCGACCAGTGCCGAATTGGCGCAGGTGCCCCATCACCTCATCGATGTAGTAGCACCCGATCAGGTGTTTACCTTGGCGCAATACCGAGATGCTGCACTGTCCCAGATTACTGCTATCGCCGCCCGTGAGCGTTTGCCGATGGTGGTGGGGGGCACGGGACAATATCTCGCGGCCTTGCTCGAAGGCTGGACCATCCCCGAATTACCCCCCAACGAGCCCTTGCGGGCCGAACTCGCCGCCCGGGCTGCCCGTGACGGCGGGGCTGATTTGTATGCCCAGTTGCAGACACTTGATCCGGTGGCCGCTGCCACCATCCACGCCACCAATGTGCGCCGGGTGATGCGGGCCCTCGAGGTCTGTCTCATCACCGGGCAGCTTTTTTCGCAGTTGCGACAAGTGCAGGAACTGACCTTTGCACCGCGGGTGGTGTGGTTGACCAGTGACACGCCGGCGTTGTACGCCCGCATCGATCAGCGGGTCGATGTTATGATGCAGGCCGGGCTCTTGGCAGAAGTCGAATCGTTGCGGGCGGCGGGGTACGGCTGGGAATTGCCGGCCATGTCGGGGATTGGCTACCGTGAGTTCATGCCGTATTTCGCGGGCGAATCGCCGCTGGCTGACGTAGTAGAGCGAATTAAATTTGACACCCATGCCTTTGCCCGCCGCCAAGCGACGTGGTTTCGGCGCTTTGATACGCATCAAACCACAAGCATCGATGAGGATGCAATAAGGCGTATAATAAATGCATCTTGATAGCCAAATGTATGATTGCCCTGCTGTTTTGGCGAAAGGAATTCTAGTATGAAAATCTTCGCTCGCAGTATGCGTTATTGGCTCGTCGCGTTGATGTTGACTGTGGTGGTGCGTACTGACACTTCTCTTGCTGTAGCCCCGATTGTGCAATTCAACCCCAACACTGGTTGTTTTTGGCGTGGCCGTGATGGGGTGGCACACCGCTTTGAGCTAGTCAAGCATTGGCAAAATTTGCGCTGGGCCGAGGCAGTGAATTTTGCCGCCAGCCGGAGATACAAAGGGGTCAAAGGGAACTTGGCCACTATCACGGTGGGTGGCGAAGATTATTGTGTGCGCACCATGATGCTCAATCGGATGCCCTGGCTTGACGGTAACGGGGTGTGGCTGGGGGGGCATGACCTCAATGCCCAACGTCAATTCCGCTGGGCGGTTGGTGCCGCCAAAAACAGCACCGTCAATCGCAATTTGTTTTTGTGGCACACCGGCCAGCCCGACAACCCAGAAACCGAGCGCTGCCTGGGATATATGCTTCGCGATGGCTGGGTGGGAGCCAACAATTACCCGTGTGATACGGTGATTAGTGACCCCTACTTCCGCGAAAAAATGCGCCACTACATTGTCGAATATAGCGCCAAAGGCACTGTGCTGAATCCGTAGGTGGTACGACATCAGCCAAAAGGAAACCCCCACTATTCGACATACAACGAAAAGTGGGGGATTGCTATCAAAGGATTCCCTATCCTGCCACCGGATGATCCTGGCCCACAAAGTGCACCGCACTCTTGGCGGCCTCGAGGATGGTCAACAAGCCGCTGCCCGGGTGCACGGCTCCACCCACAAAGTAGAGCCCAGGCATCCAGTCGGCCCGGATGTGCGGGCGCAACGGTCCCAGCTGACCCCAGTTATGACTCAGGTTGAACGCCGCACCCTTGAAGACGTGGAATTCGTCTTGCCACGTTTCGGCCACATAGCAGGTCTCACTGACGATATGCTCGGCCACATCGTCGTACCCGAGCAGTGCCATGCGCTCGATGATATAGTCGCGGTAGCGCTGTTTGTTGGCTTCCCAATCAACGCCGCTATCGGTATTGGGGATTGGCACAAGCACAAACAACGTACTGTGCCCTGCTGGCGCATTAGCCGGGTTGATGATGGTGGGATTACACACATAAAACGACGGATCGCTGTCGTCGAGGGCTGAATCGTCGATGTAGGGTGCTTCTTTGCTACGAATATGCTCCGACAAATAAAGCTGGTGATGCGCCAAATCGGGGTATTGTTTGTCGACCCCGAGGTACAGCATGAATGTCGAACACGAAAAACGCATCGAATTGAGTTTTTTGTCGGTATAGGGTCCCCGTTGATTGGGTGCCAAAATATGCGTGACGGCATGCCCTAAATCAGCGTTGAGCACGACAATCTCGGCGCTTACCTCTTTGCCACTCGCCAAACGAATCCCCCGCACTTTGTTTTGTGACGTCAGCACGCCACTCACCGTGGTGTTGTAGTGGATGGTCACACCCAGGTCGCGGGCCGCGTTAGCAAATCCTTGCACCAAGGCCGCAAAGCCTCCTTCGGGATACCAAATGCCTTCTTCGAACTCCAACCACGCCACCAAACTAAAGACACTGGCGCATTTGGTGGGGTGCATCCCCAAATATTTGGCGGGGTAGCTCATGCCATAGACCAGCCGCTCGTCTTTGAAGTAATTCCAAAAATGATCGTACAACGATTCCCAGGGGCGGAAGCTCAACGCATCCCAGATTTCTTTGGGGTTGAGATAGCCCAAAATCGAGCGCACCGGCGTGCCCAAATAGGGCCCGTAACCCATCACGTTTTTGCGGATGTGCTCGGCATACCAGCGGTCAAAAGCCTCGGGCAAATCGTCACGCCACGCGGCCAATTGCGCCCGGAAGTTGTCGAGGTTGGAGTCGAGGTCGAGGATGCTGTTGTCCCAAAACTTCAAGCGGGAATTGGGGCTGACCCGCTTTAGCGTGACATAATCTTCGAATCGCAAGCCACAGTCGCTAAATAATTCTTGATAGACACGGGGTACTTGCAAAATCGTCGGCCCGGTATCGAAATAATAGCCGTCTTTGTTGAATCCGCGCGTGCGCCCACCTGGGCGGTCTTCGGCTTCGTACAGATGGACGTCGTAGCCGGCTTTGGCGAAGCGCATGGCTGAAGTCAATCCGCCTGGCCCGGCCCCCACATTGATAAGTTTTGGTGTGGCCATTTCGTCCTCATTCTTGGTTGATTTTTCGCATCTGTGATTAATATAACAGGTTGTGGGAATGCAATCAATTACGCAAAAATAATTGGTTGCCATCCAACAAATATGATGACAGTCAGCGTCGACTATCATCATATTTTAGACGATTATGATATCCGGTTTTCGGGATGTTTAGGGAATAGCATAACGGGCAATGCTCCCGTCACGTTTGCCTACAGCAATCGCTGTGCCATCTGGATTGACGCCGAGGGCGGTAATCCCGTCGCCTTGCCCCAGGGTGGCGACGATTTTGCCATCAAGGGTGTGGCAGGTGATATTCCCGATATAATCGGCGGCGACCAGTAAATTACTGCCGGGGATGACTTTGACAGCCGCAAACCCAGCCGATTCTTTGCTGATGATGGTCGCACTTGCCGTGACCGCATTGAGTGGGCGCACTTCAATGACGTTTTTGGCCGTTAACACCACAACTAGTTGGGAATCGGTCAAGAAATCAACAGAGACGATATCTTCGTCGCCATGGAAGAGTATTGCACGCGATGCCACATCCCAAATTTCATACCCTGGTTTGTCACCACCGCCAATCACCGCCAACACACTTCCTTCACGACTGAATTCCGCCACATGGATGTTTTTGAGCGTCGTTTGCAGGCTAAAGGGCGTGCCCATTGAATCGCCACGCCATATTTGGATGGTAGTGCTTGTACCCACGGCGAGATATTTGCCATCGCGTGATGCAGCCAAGGACAATGGAGTGCCATCGAGCCCTTGGATCACTTGAGGCGTGCTTGATTCAGGGGTGTACATACTTACCGTGTCAGTGGCGGTAATCATGGCAAAGCGATTGGTACCGAGGAATGCGATGTTTTGGGCAATCCCCGCTAATCCTGCCAAGAACAAATTGTCAGTTTTGTCGGTTTGTTGGAGACGGACCATGCCGTTAAATCCACTCGTTGCCAATACTTTTCCATCATTTGAATAACGGATTCCTGTGGGAATTCCTTGGCCGACACGAAAGGTCCCAAGAATCTGTTGGTTGAGCAAATCCCAAATTAACAAGCGTCCTTCTTGGTCGCTAGTACTGACGAGGCGATTCCCGTTTGGTTCGAGTGATATACCAAAAATGCTCAATTGGTGTTGATTGTATTTGGCTTTTTGGGTACCGCTTGCGACATCCCATACGCAAATCAACCCATCTAAGCCAGCACTATACAGGAGTGTGCCGTCCGCATTGAGTTGTAACCCACGGATGGTAATCCAACTGGTATGACCGCTTAACGTGCGGACGACTTGCCCCGCATCTGCATTGAGCATGGTGACCAACCCATTGGTTGCTCCCACAAAGAGAGATTTGCCATCGGGAGTCCAGACCAGGCCTGTTGCCCAATGATGACTCTTTTGCGGATCATTGGTGTTTATCGGGGTTTGGAAGGCAAAAGTGTCTATTGATTTGCCGGTAATGGCGTCCCACATGCGCACAGTGCCATCCCGTGAGGCGGTCGCAAGGCGTTTGCCATCAGGGGACCAGGCGATTCCGCCGATCAAATCAGTATGTCCGGTCAGCGTAAAAATGGTCTGTTGGCTGGCGGTGTCCCATATTTTTACACTTAAATCAGTGCTACCACTGGCCAATCGTTTGCCGTCCGGACTAAAAATAACATTACGAATCCAACCTTCGTGGCCACGTAAGGTGTAGGCTTCGATGTTGTTGGTGACGTCCCAAACATGGATGATTGAATCGTTGTTTGCTCCACTCGCCAGATAGCGTCCATCCTGCGACCAAGAGAGGCTGGTGACATTCCCCAAGTGGCCGCGAAACACCGCGGTTTCGCTGAATTGCTCGACTTCGTGGATCGAAATGCTATCGCCAGCGGCGATGGCGACTTGATGCCCGTTCGGTGCCCAGGCCGTTGGACCAAAGGTAGTACTGGTGATGACATTGCTTACTTGCAGATTCGCTGCGTTCTTATCGTCAATCGCTTTATTACTACTCAAAATGGTCGGGATACGGGTGGGCGTTGCTGCCACGATGGCCTTGCTATTGCTCGGCTCGGGCGTGGGGGTCGTGACAGCGAATTTAAAAGAACTTGCGAAATTCCCTCCCCATAATGAACGGAAGGGGCTACCGGGGACTACCAACAGTAACACTATGCAGAGCATAACGGCCAAAATTGTCAAAGTAATCGCGGCAGCTACCAAGCACCCCATACGCATGTTGCTCGTGGGTGTAGTGGCTTGTGACACGGTCGTCGTATTGACAGGTGCTGGGTTGTAGTTGCCCGCCAAAACGTTGTTGGAAGGCTTGTTTTCAACAATAGGTGCAGGAGTTGGATTCGGAGTACTCGCCTCACCTGCAGCACCTGCCTCACGGTTACCAAGCGTTTGGATGGTGTCAAGCGAAATTTGCATTTCTGCTGCACTCTGGTAGCGATTTGAAACCCTGGTCTGCAATGCACGTAACAGCACCTGCTCAAACATTTCGTTCAACGCAGGATTGTGGACCCGAGGTGCAATCAGGATTGCGCCACTCGATTGAATTTCGGGGGTCAGTGGAGCTACCCCAGTGCTTGCAAAGTAGACCAGCGCAGCAACTGCATACATATCACTTGCGGGGCTACTGCCGCTGGTGGGGACTTCTGGAGCGCGATAGGGGGTTGCCGATGGGCTGGCCCCACGAATCATTGCAAATGGAGTCAACATCCATTGTCCGTCATCGCGCACAATGATATCACTCGGGGCTGGAGAGCCGAGATAAATCGCTGGGGACTGGCTATGAAGCTGGCGAACGATGGTGAGAATGCATGCCATTTGGCTGGTGACTTCGGCTTGGGTCAGGGCACCGTTGCGCATCCGCACTGTTTGACCCAAATCGTGCCCTTGGGGGGCACTACTCACCGCGATAAACCCTGTCTCAGTAATGGCGTGACTGATGAGCGGCAGTAACGCGGGATCACTGACGGTGGTCAGCCGTTCACATTGTTGGCTCAGGTGTTGTTGCAGGGTGGCATCGCTCGTCGTCCATTCTGCCACATACACCAATGCCCCGCTTTGGTCATCACGACAACAAAACACTGCCGTGCCAGATTGTTCATCGATTGCGTATATCACCCGGTATCGACCTTGGATGACGCGCTCAGGTAGCGACATGGTAGACCTCATTGCATTTGGTGGAATAACTTCCACTACAGAATCCCGTTAGCCTGTGCCTGATCAATGCGTTCGACGACCCGGCGCGCACTGCGAATAGAACCTTCAATCGAAGCCATAAATTCTTGTTGGGTGTAGTCACCCGTCAAAAAGAAGTTGGTAATTGGAGTGGCTTGGTCAGGGCGATATTGTTCGACCCCAGGCCGTGCCGAATAGACCGAATTGGGTATGCGCACTACGTGTGATTTGAGCAATGTGGCCGTGCGCGCCAGCGGGTGTAATTCACTAAACTCCGCTAATACCGTGGCTAACACTTCGGCATCACTCTGACGCATCAATGTTTCGGCTGGGGCAACGACCAATTCAATAATCGAACCGCGACCTTGGTGATAATCGGGCGATACCCGCGTTAAATCTGCGTATACGCTGATGTGCGTCCCCGAACTGAAAATTAAATTATTCACGTCCGTGACAAATTGATCGAAATGGAGTTGAACGGTAATGACCGGTTGGCCTTTGAGATATTTGAGGTTGTCGAGTACTTCGTGCTTTCGCATTGATGCTGGCATTATTTTGCGCAGACTATGCACGGGCATGGCCGAAACCACGAGATCGCCATTGATTTCTTCACCGCTCTCGAGCCGGACACCGGTGACTTTGTTGGCAGCTTCATCATGCAAAAAATCAGTCACTTTGCTGTTGAAGCGAATATTGACACCGTTACTTTGTAAACGAGCCATCAACGGGTCCCAAAGCCGTTCTTGCGGTGACCCTTTCACCAATCCCATTTTAGGGGCGTTAGTTTCTTTGGCGAAATGCAGCAACGCGGTCAAAACTAATTTAGCGGACACGGTGTCGCATTTTTGGAAGTTGAGGGCCAACGCCATGGCATCCATGACTTTATCGATGGTGCTTTGGCCCATCCCATTGGCCAAATGCCATTCTTTATAAGTGATATTTGCTTGTTGGTCGAGGTATGCTTGGGAGCCAAAAATCGGCTTGATAAGCCCGCGCGCCATGCGTAATTTTTCGCCCCACGTCATAAGTTCACTTTTGGCGACTCCCATCAGGCCATTCAGCGGCGCAGGTAAGCCTTTGACGAATTCGATCGAAGCATATTTGCCCCCTTGCAAGGCAAATATCATCTCAGCCGGTTTCCAGTCAAAACTATCGGCTAGATCAACTTCAGCCAGAAAATCGAGGAGGTTATGATACGCACCAAAAAAAACATGTAAACCGCTTTCGACCCAGTCGCCATCAGGATCGCGCCACGCCGAGACTTTACCGCCCGGTACGTCGCGCTTTTCAAGGAGAGTGACTTGGTATCCACGATCATTAAGCCATTTCGCGGTGGCGAATCCAGCCGGTCCCGCTCCTGCAATGATAACGTGCATTATTTTTCCTTCTTGTTTTGGAATGCGAAATTAATTGACTATTGTTTGCGAATCAACACTTTGTCTATCCGGAGACCATCCATATCCATGACCTCGAGTCGCCATCCGTGGGCATCGACTATCGTTCCTGCTTGCGGAATATATCCTAGTAAGGTTAACACATACCCCGCAAGCGTATCAAAACGTGCGCTGTCTGCATCTTGGACCACTAATTCAGTACGTTGCACGACTTCATCGATGCCCGTATTTCCATCCACCAAAAACGACCCATCGTCACGTTTAATGATGTGTTGCGATGCCACATCATCGTATTCATCGGCAATATCACCGACGATTTCTTCCAGCACATCTTCGAGGGTAATGATTCCCTCGACTGTCCCCAATTCGCCAACGACCACCGCTAAATGCTGTTGGTTTTTTTTGAACAACGCTAACAACGTGGCTGCGCGGCTTTGTTCGGGGACAAACAACGGTGGACGCATCGCGGTCCGCACAGCCACATTGAGCTCACCACTGCGCACCAGGCGCAAAATATCGCGGGCATGGACAACGCCAACCACGTGATCAAGGTCTTTTTCATAGACCGGTGCGCGCGAAAACCCGCTATTGAGTAAATCATCAACGACATCATTCAACAGCGCGTTTGCATCGAGGCCATACACGTCAGTACGCGGAGTCATCACTTGACGAACAGTCAATTCACCAAGACTAAAGACGCTTTCGATGATTTCACGTTCGTGGTGCTCTACGGCGCCACTTTGCGTGCCTTCGCGGACTAATTGACGGATGTCGTCTTCGGTGACTGCACTATTGTTGGCGGCATGTTGCCCAAAAAGTCGTAACAAGAGTTCTGTTGAGCCGGTTAATACCGTTACTAAAGGACGAGTAACGGTTGAGATAATCGCCATCGGTATCGCCATACGAATGGCAATCCATTCGGCATGTTGGAGCGCCATTCGCTTTGGGACGAGCTCCCCAATCACGAGTGACAAATAGGATAACCCCAGCACCACAACTCCTAGTGACACGGTATCCGCGTGGATCCCGATATACGGTACCAAAGCCACATACGGGGCGATGTGGGCAGCTAAACTTGCTCCCCCAAAGACCCCTGTCACCGTACTGATAACGGTTATGCCGACTTGGACGGTCGAGAGTAAGCGATTGGGATCATCTTGCAATGCCAAGGCAGCCAAGGCTCGGCTTTCGCCATCGTCGGCTTTTTGTTGAAGCCGTCCACGTCGTGCCGAGACCATAGCGAGTTCTGTTCCCGAGAATATTCCGTTGGCAATAACGAGTATCAAAATTAAAAAAAGCTCGCCACCCATAACACCCACTTACATAAAAAATCTATTAATACTATATCAGTTTCTCATGAGAATAGGATAAATGCGGGCTCCATTTTACGAACAAGCACGCGGTGGCGTGCCCTTTTAGGCCGATCAACCGGTATGTATTCAAGGAGGTATTGTATGTGGGAACGATTATGGCAATTGTTTTTCCCCGACAAATGCCACGGGTGTGGCCGGTTTGGGATGCTGTTGTGTGATGCGTGTGTTGGCCGATTGATGCCGTATGGTGAGGAAATGCCGGAATGTGGTGCATCAAAATTCACCATTGCATTTGTGTATGAGGGTGTGTTGCGTTCTGCTATTTTGGCAGTCAAATATGCGCGCCAACACCGACTCGGCCATCGACTCGGGCAAATTCTTGCTGCTCACACATGCCTAGGTGATGAAGTGGTAGTGGTGCCGATCGCTGGCTCCACCCAACGCGTAAGCAAACGCGGCTATGATCAGGCCGTCATATTGGCACAGGCCGTAGCGACTGCATGGCAGCTGCCATTTTCGCAACAACTCGTGCGAATGCGAGAAACCACTGCCCAAGCAAAGCTCACGCGGGTTCAACGGCACCAAAATGTCGCTGGCGCATTTGTATGGCAGGGGGGTACGCCGCCGGCGCGGATTATGCTTGTCGATGATATTTGTACCACAGGAGCGACTATTGCTGCGGCGATAACCGCCATTCATCAGGCTGGCCCATGTCAAGTACATGTGGTTGTTTTGGCACGTGGATTGAAGCCGGATGGGGATTTGCCCGTTGAAACGCCATCATTATGAGGGGAATAGGGCATAAAAAAGTCCATGTTGGGGGTGTGCCCCAACATGGACCGACGCACCAATATTTATTCTTCGACCTCGTCATCGGCATCATTGTTTGTTTCGAGCGTATCAAGGCGATCGTGGTCTTCGTCATCGCCACTAAAGGCATCGGGTCCACTATCGTCGTGGTCTTCTTCCGTCGACTCAATATCATCGATGTCATCTTCGATTTCATCGAAGCCGACCCGGCGATCATTTTCGTCAATGAGTTTACCAGGGAATGATACTTCGTGGCGATTGTCTGGGTTGCGATGCGATTCGCGGATGACAATCTGAATCTGGTCACGTTTTTCATTGAGGCTCAACACCGCAGCGCTATATTCGTTCCCGAGCTTCATGAAGCGAATCAAGCGGGCAGCAATGCGTGGTTCGAGACGACCTAAGTTGACGTCATTGCAGTCGTACACATCTAGCGCGATGGCGTCATCCAAAAACGAAGTGGCTGGTGCACTGCTCTCGGCAGCAGCTGCCTTTTTTCCTGCTTTTTTCTTGCCATCAGTTTGGATTTGTTTTACCGGTTGCGTATTGGCCCGCAAAGTGATTTTTTCACCGGGAACGAGGCTGATTTCGGCATCGGTATCGATATGCAGGTTGGTCAAAGTCGACTTCCCAGTTTCGATGGCAAACATGCGCATATCGACAAATTCACGTGTTTTGTTCGGTGCAGAACGGGTGCGTGAAATCAATCCGACCATACGGCGTGCGATTGGGTTGTGATCGCTTATTTCGAGCACACGTTGATAGGTTTGCTCGGAACTGTCGATTTCGCCGTTTTCAAAATAGGCTTTAGCGAGCCGATTTAGTGTTTCGATGTCATTGGGATCGCTCGATAACAATTGACGGCTACTATCAATAGCAGCATCCCAATTGCCATTGCGGGCATACGTAATTGCTTCGTTTTGCATATACCGGCGTTGCCGTAATGCTTCGTCTTTCTTGTTCACCGTTGACTCCTTCTTGCCACGCCTCAACTCGCGCGTACGTATCCTAGTAGTGGATGATTAAAAACAATATCTCACAATCGCAATAGCAATGCTATTGTAGATTCCATCGATGGACGGATTATTTAGCGAGTACGTAGCAACTGACACTGCGAGGAGATTGTTGACGCCGTGTGCTACCCACCCTGGCCAAATAGATCCACTCATGTCCCGTAGCCAGCCCAATACCAAACCCATTACCAATGTCTGGACAACGAGGACGATGACTCCTTGTGATGCCGATAAACTATGCCCAATCGCAAAAATCAGCGCACTGCCAATGATTGCTCCGTATCGCCCACGTAATGCGGCAAGTCGCTCCCAAAAATAGCCGCGGAAGAGGAATTCTTCACCAAAAGGTGCAATAATCGCTGCCGCAACCAAAAAAACAAGCTGACCAGCATAATCCCCTCTCACCAATGGGTACCCCGCCGTTTGATTTTGATGAAGCCCCATCAGCAGAAATAAGACCCCCACAACAATATTACTTGCGAGCACCAGTGGCACGCCAATAATGCTATAAAGTCCAACCTGTGGCCACGAATGGATTGTGAGTCCTAATCGTTCCCGTTGATTGGCAGTCATCCGCCACCAAGACCACCATACAAACGCACTGTTTTGGAGCAAAATAATCGCAAATACTCCATTTGTACCTAACGCACGCAAACTTATTGCCTTCGGCCAATTCCCATCTGCCCACCAGAGTAACCCGCCTGCTACCCCAAAGCTTGCTATGCCCAATATCATTACGATAGTGACAATGTCGCTGCCAAGGCGGACATAGGGGTTATGCCGATACAACTTCACCACATACCGTCCCTTGTAGAGACCATGGACTGGTAGCGGTGATATGCACCAGGGCAACCTTGCCGCGCCATTCGTCGGGGCTCGCAAAAAAGACCAACACGTTGCCAATAGTGCGACCACGCCATTTACCTTTGCTTTCCCCTTCGACCAAAACTTCGACGATTTGGTCATTGAGTCGGGCACTGCGCTCTGTTGCGACGATTTCTTGTTGGCGTTCCAATTCAATGCGACGAAACTGTTTGAGTCCATCCGGAATAGCCATGGTCGGGTCTTCTTCCATGGTCCCTGCACGAGTGCCAGGTCGTGCCGAATAGGCTGCAATATGTACTTTGTCGAAACGAATTTCGGCGAGTAAGTCTTTGGTACCTTGAAATTCCTCTTCGGTTTCGCCTGGATGTCCCACAATGATATCCGTAGATAACGAGATATCTGGCATCGCTGTGCGAATTTTGGCGATGAGTTCGCGATAGCGTTGTACCGTATACCCACGGCGCATCCGTTTGAGCATGGTGTCATGACCAGATTGAATCGGCAAATTGATTTCCCGTGGGCACTTGGGCAATTCGGCCATCGCGGTAATCAAGTCTTCGGTCATCCAGGCAGGGTGGGACGTCAAAAACCGCAAACGCACAAGGCCGGGAACATCGTGGACCGCCCGTAATAAATCGGCCAATACCGGTCGTCCTGGCAGATCGTGTCCCCACGAATCGACAATTTGCCCAAGCAAGGTGATTTCTTTGGCACCGCGTGCAATAATCCGCGTGACTTCGTCGACAATTTCGGCTAAAGGACGACTCCGTTCTTTGCCACGTCGCAACGGAATAACACAAAAAGCACACGACATGTTGCACCCAAATTGAATCGGGACATGGACAGATACCGGTGGGTTGGTCCAGTCTGCCACGGGCAACGCAGGCTCATCGATGCTGTAGATTGGGTTGGGTGCCAACGCAACCACTTCGTCGACTGCAGATGGCGATACAAAATGATCGACAATCGGTAATCGCGCTTTAAAGATTGATTCGTTGTTGGGGCCAACCATGCACCCCCACAACACAACTTTCATGTCGGGGTATTCTTTTTTGAAGCGCTGTAAATCGCCGAGTTTCCCAAAAATACGCTCTTCAGCAGACGCACGGACACTACACGAATTGAGCACAACAAAACTTGCACCGCCGGGTTCGCTGGCAGGCACATACCCAACGCTTTGTAACGCACTTTCAAGACGTTCGGAGTCAGAAATATTCATCTGACAACCAACCGTCCAGACGTAATAACGCCGCTCGCGTGGCGTGTCGTCACGTGAGGTTACGGCGACATCTGAAAGGATGAGAGGGATGTCGTGCATCAATGGCTCGTCCTTGTGTATATCACTAACGTCGCATTATAGCATAGCCAGGGGTCGTTGTGCTACCAAACCACTATCGGTAAATCATTGCTTACGCTTAAATCAGCCGCCTGTCGCAGCGACGCCAAACAACGCATAATTGGGTGATTGGCCGGCACTTGCATCTGGGCTAACAGATTATTAAGGATATATAGTTCATGCTGTAAGCGTGGTGAAGAACCAAACGAAACAAAATCATCGCCCTCATCTTCGTCTTCATCGGATTCAAAGCCTTCTTCAGCTTCAACGGGGATGATGATGGGGTCTACAAATTCAACCGGCAAATAGAAGAACGGATCACCATCAGGTTTAATGAAATGGGGGAATTGGGTATCCAACTCACCTTCGATGATTTGTTTGAGAATGGTATCCAGGTCTTCTTCTTCGGTGAATTTTTTGTTGAGGAGCGGCGTAATATCCATTCCTTGTTCGATGTATGCAGCTGCTTGGCTGAGGCGATAAAGATCACCGTAGCGTCGAATACCGCCTTCCCATATCGATACACCAGGATTGGTCATCAAATCAATGATTACGCCTTCTTGGCGTAACGAATCTTGCAGTTGTTGCACCCATTCGCGTTCTTCTTCGTATGATTCCCGATCTTCGGCGGGTGAATAGTTGAATAATGACCCAACTACCAGCGATATTTCGTTATCCTGATCATCGGCATGGTTTTGTTTGTGATTGGCGTTGCTCACGCGAGTACTCCTCAAATTACTTATAACAATATAAGTGTACACAATCATACGCTATCCCGCAACTGGACAAACGATTGTCAGGTATATTAACGTGCTTCGGCGCTTTCGGTCGATCTTCATGGCGTGCCATAAACACAATTTTTGATTCAATTTACGAAGTCAGCGATTTTTTGCGATGAAAATGAGCAATTATGTTAGATCTGGTATGCGCCTAATAAAGTCGTGTTGCTGATTTCGATCAACGTTCACACATATCTTTGCACAATAATTTTAATCACTGGACTGTTCCCGTCCTCGTAAATTTTGAAAATATGCAAATTGGGAACTAATCGGAATGGTATGCCGTCGTTTTTGTATGAGTTAGAGATGTGTGGTGAGAGGAAAAAGTTATGAAGAATGTACGTTGGATTTGGATGTGTGTCATCGCTATGTCGATGCTTGTTGGTGGTCAAATTGCGAATGGACAATTGGCCGCTCCACAAATTGTCGGCGGCGGTGTTGCTACGGAACATGAATTTCCGTGGCAGATTTGGTTGCATCCCACAAACTATGCTGATGTGTATTGTGGTGCTTCCCTTATCACTCCTAGCTGGGCCTTAACGGCAGCGCATTGTGTTGCTGGTGAAACAGCGTCGACCTTAGTGGTAGAGTTGGGTATGCATAATATCCTAGGCAGTAACCCGCTTCGTCAAACCAAAACGTTGAGTCAAATTATTGTGCACCCCCAGTACAATAGCAACACCGAAGATTATGACATGGCGTTATTGCACTTATCCACACCAGCAACGATAAATAGTGCCGTTGCGCCTATTACATTGGCCGGGAGTACTGATAATGCGTTGTATGCTGCAGGGGTGAATGCAATTGTCAGTGGCTGGGGGACGACAAGTTCCAGTGGCAATGTGTCGTATACCTTGCGCAAAGTGACGGTGCCGATTGTGTCAAATACGACATGTAACACAAATTACGGTGGCGGAATTA
>CALQBW020000056.1 GCA_943328915.2 Singulisphaera sp. GP187
CCAGCGATTATCGGCAGCGAAATGAGCGGAAGCGCCAAAATGACGTGCCACTTGGCGATGAGCCACTTCATGCACCACAAACCCCACGCCACACACAATCGAAGCTACGAGTAATTGCTCGATGAATTGCGGGCTCAGTAGATTGGCGACACCGGTTTGTACAATCGCAAACGCAATGGTGGTGCCTGCCCATGCTTTTGCGATTTCGACGAGGTCATCATGTTGCGCCCCAGCAGGGACATCGTTGAATGATTGCATAACAACCCCTGATAATCATTTTGTACCAAATTATACCAGAATGAAATGAGAAACGTCGGAGAATGGGCAGTCGTGACGTCGCATCCTATACTGTTACTCCCCCGTTGGTAATGCGCACGTTATGTTCCTCTGCGAAAGTAGACCAGGAATGGCAATTACTTTGTAAAGGAGTCAACAATGTCTCACCAACACACAGTCGCAACCTTGTACAGTAACCACGCGGATGGCATCCGCCGCTACCTCTATCGCCGCGTTTTTGACATCTCCCTCGCCGAAGATTTGTGCAACGATGTCTTTGTACGCGTACTGGAAGGATTGCCCAACTACCACGATCGTGGCTTACCTATCGAGGCTTGGTTGTACCGTATCGCCCACGACAAAGCAGTAGACGCCATTCGCTATTTGGCTCGTCGGCCGAATGTCCGCATCCAAGATTATGATGCCCATGTGCTCGATGAATCTTCGATTGCCGACGACGAACACTTCCGTACCATCCTCGAGCACCTCAGCGAAGAACAACGCCGCGTTATCATCATGCGCTACCGCAACGACATGACTTTTGCCCAAATCGCCCGCTCACTCAAACGCAGTGAAGGCGCAGTCAAGCAACTCCGGAATCGTGGCTTGCAAACCTTGCGTGAAACTTATGTATCGTCAGCGTAACTACTCCACGAGTACGCGGGCGATCGTTTCTTTCGCGGCCACCACCATGATAGGATTAGAATGCAAGTAATAGGGCAAGGCAATCACTGCCACCGACAACGCCCAAGCTTGGCCACGGAGCCACGTTTCATCATCGACGTGGATTGCTTCACGAAATGCCTGCCTGCTCTCCACAGTGCCCATATTCCAGGCAGGTAACAAATCAACTGCCGGATCACCGACGGCTAATCCCCCAAAATCAATCACGGCTGATAACCGGGATTCCTGACACAGGAGATTCGTCGCCGTCAAATCGCCATGAATCCACACCCCCGCAGCCGACCACGCGGGAGTGTGGGTCGCTTTTTGCCATAATTCTATAGCAGGTGTGTAAGCAATCAATCCCAAATCGGCACACTGGATGATACATGCTCGAGTACGGGCATCACGGTCGGGGTCGGCTAATGGTAATCCCCGTCCAAAATTACCATCCCCTGCCAATGGCGCACTGGTGGTGTCACAGCGTTGCAATGCAGTAATCCAACCAACTAAATCTTTCGCGAGTTGCACCATATCGAGTGATTGGGTTTGCGAAACATCTTGCCCTGTCAACCAATGATAGACGTACCACGGCCATGGATACGCCGCCGAGGCCTGACCTTGTGCCACTGGCACCGGCGTCGCTAGCGGTAAATGTGGCGCCAATACCGGTAACCAACGACATTCTTTGGCGATGTGCGCGGTGGCAGATATGACCCGTGGCATTCGCACCGCAAGGTCAGACCCCAGTCGAAAAATCGCATTATCGGTGCCACTTGATTCCACCCGTATCAACGTCAATTCCCGCCACTGCGGGAATTGATCGTCAATCAGGTTTCGCACCAATGCCACCGGAATGTCACGCTCATCAGCATGCATTTTGGTCATAATGTCGCCTAAATAATATTGCGCTCAAACGATGTCCCTGAGGCATAGCGCTCGATGCGTAATGAATCAATGTCAAAACTCCGCGCCTTGCCATCAAGGACTTCTTCGGCAATCAAAAGTCCTGTCGCCGGTGAATGCATAATGCCGTGACCACTAAATCCGGCCGCATTGATGAATGATGGTAAATCAGGGTGGCGTCCAAGGATTGGCATGTGATCGGGGGTAATTTCGTAGGCCCCGGCCCAACATTGCTTTTCGGCCAATTGCACTTCCCCAAGGCGAGGGAAGCGATGGAACCCAGCGTCGAGCACCGTGTCGAGCCAACTCCAATCAACCGCCGTGTTGTAACCCGCTGGCTCGTCGGGCTTTGACAATCCAAATATCAAACTATCGTGCTCTTTGCGCATCCAAAAACCCGACGTTACATCAACGGTCAACGGCATTTGGCCAGGGATAATCTGGGTCGGCTGGGTTACATAAATGTTGCGCCGAAATGGTTGTACCGGCACCGCAAGGCCAGCCAACCCAGCCACCACACCCGCCCACGAACCTGCACAATTAATCACTGTTTCACAACTAATACGCCCCTGTGGGGACTGCACTGCTACCACCCGACCACTGACCACTTCGATGGCAGTTGCCGGTGCTGAGCGAATTAATTCGACACCGAGGCTGCGTGCTAGATTGAGGTAGCCCATTGCCACTCCATGCGGATCGCAAAATCCATCATCGGGACCAAACGTGGCACCAATGATTCCGTCGAGATTCACGTCGGGGACGATGGCGTGGACCTCGCTCGGTTTGAGTAATTGCGTCCGGACGCCCAGACTATTTTGCATGGACGTGGCTTCCTGGTACCCTTGCCAGTTTTCTTCGTCGCTAATCAAAAAAAGATAGCCAACTTGGCGTAACCCGCTCTCGCCACCGATTTCGCTCTGGAAGTGGCGCAAACGTTCAATCCCGTATTGTGACATACGCACGTTGATTTCATGTGAAAACTGATGACGCACACCCGCCGCAGAACGAGCAGTGCTGCCTTGGACTTCGGTTTCGAATTGCTCAAGAATGATGACGTCGTGGCAGCCACGCATCGCCAAATGGCACGCTACCGACGCACCCATCACCCCTGCTCCGATAATGACGACACTTGCGTGCGTGCGCATAGTTCCACCTTTGTTGTCTGTTGAGTTGCTCTCATTATAAACGCAAGCGATTCTATTGCGCCCATATTTTTTTTATCGAAATAATACAATGACCATATGTGTGTAAATTTTTCTCATCCATAAAAAAACACCTGTGCAAATCAAAAAAATTCTCTGATTATTTAATTCTATTTTTGCGGAATAATTGTTATTAATCAAAAAATATGCCTTGCTGTATTTTTTGTGTCATGCGTATATTTTTCTCATTTTTCAACAAAAAATACGACTAATTTAGTTGTATAATTCCTGCAAAGAATAGGGGGGTCGATGGTACGCTACATTCTATTCCGCCGCCTCATCCGCGCCGAATTCCACCAATATTCACTTACTGGCTTACGCCGTGACATCATCGCCGGGTTGACGGTGGCAGCAGTCTGTTTGCCGCTAGCACTCGCCTATGGCATTGCCGGTGGTATGACTCCAGCAGCCGGGCTCGTAACCGCCATCATAGCAGGCCTCATCACCGGGCTGCTCGGTGGCACCGCTTATCAAATTAGTGGTCCCACTGGTGCCATGTCGGCAGTATTGCTGGTGGTATTGCACCGGACTGGGCTGATGGGGATGTGGACAGCCACTTTGGTGGGCGGGACATTGCTCGTCCTGATGGGCATATTACGCTTCGGTCGCTACGTGGTGTTTATTCCCACCCCGGTGATTACGGGATTCACGTGTGGCATTGCCGTAATTATTGGCATCGGACAAATCGATGCTGCCTTAGGCATCCGCACGCCACCGGCAGATACCGGACTACTCAAGTTACTCGGTTATGCCAATAATCACCCAGTCATCAATAGTGCGGCGTTATTTTGTACAGTGGCGACAATGGTATTGATTTGGGGATTGCACCACTACATCCCCAAAATCCCCGATGCCCTCGGCGCCATGATTCTCATGACGATGGTGAGTTGGTTGCTGGGGTGGGATGTGGTGCGGATTGGCACCTTGCCAGCGACGATTTTGTTGGCTGACCACCTCAACTGGAGCGCAATCCCGTGGCAAAAACTGAGCGACATCATCAGTGCCGGGGTCTCAATTGCCGCCCTCGCCGCTATCGAAAGCCTGATGACCGGCACCGCCGGTGCCGCAATGAGTGGCAAATCATTTGACCCAGACCAAGAATTAATTGCCCAAGGCGGCGCCAACTTGGTAGTGCCGTGGTTTGGTGGCGTGCCGTCGAGTGCAGCTATTTCGCGCACGGCAGTGGCCATTCGCAGTGGCGCCCACACCCGCTTGACCAGTATTTTTCATTCGATTGCATTAATGCTGAGTGTCTTGTTTCTCGGCAATATCATCGCCTATGTGCCGCTCGCTTGCTTGGCGGGTGTGTTGTTGTGGACGGCTTGGCACATGTGCGATTGGCCAACCCTGACCCGTTATGTTCATGTCCGCCTCAAGCATGCCATTGCGGGGGTGGTGGTGACGATGCTGGCCACGGCGGCGCTCGATTTGACCCAGGCGATTTTGATAGGGCTAGCGCTCTCGGCCATCATCCATCTGCGCCTCGAAGCCGATGCAGCCTCGGTAACGGTGGTGCCCGTTGACCCCGAACGACTCCCCAATGCCCGCTTCAAAACTGCCTGTGCAGGGGTGCGGGTGGCCTATGTCAATGGGGCACTTTTTTTTGGGAATGCGGCAGCTATGCGTAGCGCCTTGCAACAACAACCCGATTGCCACACCTTGATTTTGAGCATGCGCGGTGTACCCATGATTGATGTGATGGGTGGCGAAGTACTCCGCCAGCTCATCAGCGACTTCCATATCCGCAATGGTCAAGTCATGCTTGCCGGAGTTCAGCCCGCAGTGCGAGCGATGCTGGATCGATTAGGCGTTGAAGGGTTCATTGGCGAGACTCATTTTTATTGGGATGCGGCCACCGCCATTCATGCCGTGCACGACGAGATTGCCCTGAACGGCTGTACCCGTTGTCAAGATGAATGTGCCGCCTTACCGCTCACGTAACCGATACAAAAATTCTCCTGCCCGTGGAATGACCAAACATTCGCTATTATCACCTACGGCCAACCGTTGCGGGTCGATGGTACGATAATCGGCGTAATTGAGATTGAGCTGTTGACATTCTTCGCGAGAAATCCCCGTAGCCAAGGTGACGGTAATCCGGGGACGCTCAACACCGTCGTGCCACGTACCCACCCCACGCAGATGAGTCGAATGAGCGATCACCCCTTTGGGGACGTGGGCGAATTTGTCCCACTGCCCGAGGAAGTAATCACGCACATGATAGCCAATCTCGCGAATCGATTTGCCATGCACCACACTCACTTCGTGCAGGTGGGGGGCATAAATCACCACTTCGCCACCATCAGCCACCACCGGTTCACTTTTGTACATGCCCTTGGAGCCCACCCACAGCTCGTCGTACATGCTTGGCAACACGGCAATCACCCGCTGGACTGGTTTATCGAGCCAACGTACATGGATTTGGGCAGACAAATCGGCTGCCGCCGCCCACGCTGCCTCGGGATTATCGACAAAGGTACCATGTACTCCTGCCGGGGTTACCACCGCACATATTGCAAACCGTGGCGTGGGAATCAAGGCAGCGGCGTAATCAATGACTGCACGCACGGCGGTGTGGGCGGTCCCGATAATAGCATACGATGTCAGCAGCGCGCCGAGCCAGTGGGTGGCATTAATTACATCAGGACCTGATATTCCTGGGAAGAGATATTTGTTGCCACCCGAAAATCCGACGACTTCATGTGGGAACACCGGACCACAGATTAATATTTGGTCATGGGTTAATACCGCCCGATTTATCCGCACTGGAACTGCCTCAGTGCTCAACCCACCACTAATCCGGCCCATCGTATCGCTATCAATCACTCCCACTTGCACCAAGGTCGCAGGGTCTTGCCAGGCATGATTTATCACGGCAATATCTGATTCATCGTGAGATAATTGCGTCAAATCACAGCCGAGGAGACGATTCAGCGCATCAGTATCCATTGCCGGATGGGTACCGAGTGCCACCATCCAAGTTTGCTGCATCGCACCGGCCGCTCGCAACGCTTGGCGCACAATCGCAAAATAACGGGGCATGGGCATGGTGCGCGTCGCATCGGGAATCAACACAAGCACACGTTGCCCGCGCCAATTCCTATTTGCCAAACCTTTGGCGATAATTGTCGTCAGCGCTCCGTCATCAAGTATCTGTTGTGTCATGTGTGTCCCCTTATGTAAAATTGAATAATCACTCTGATCAATCACGATTCGTTGAAGTTATTCCATTTACCGGCAATTCAAATGTTTCAAACACCGCTATATGCCGAAAACCCACCATCAACCGCAATCACTTGTCCAGTCACAAACCCGGCCGCCGGTGACAACAACCACAACATTGTCCCTACTAAATCATCGGGATCGCCAAAACGTTGCATCGGGGTGTGCGCAAGGATTTGTTGGCCACGGGTGGTCATCGTCTTGCCATCGGCTTCCATCAACAAGAACCGATTTTGTTCGGTCAAAAAGAAGCCCGGTGCAATGGCATTCACACGAATATGGGGGGAATATTCAAGTGCTACGTGGGTGGCCAGCCAACGGGTAAAGGCATCAAGTCCTGCTTTGGCGGCCGAATACGTCACGACTCTTGTCAAAGGACGCGCCGTGCTTATCGACGATATATTGAGTACTACTCCGTGGTTTTGCGCAACGAAATGCGGCACGACGAGTTGCGACAATTGAATCGCACTAAACAAATTGACGTCGACAACTTCGTGCATAGCTGTCAGTGGCAAATCAAAGAAGCGTTGGCTGCCGGTCGTAGCCTGGGGGCGATTGCCTCCGGCGCCGTTAATCAACGTGTCAATCGGGCCAATCGTCAGGACTTGATCAACAGCTGCGGTAAGTTGACGAGCGTCGCCCAGATCTGCCGCTACACAATGCAAACGATCTCGTTGTTCCACACTGAGGTCAACAAAATGCGCAGCTGCGGTGGTGGGATTACGGGACAACAGCAACACGGTCGCACCTTGCCCAAGCAACGCCCGCACCATACTCCGCCCCAAAACACCACTCCCACCACTCATCAAGATGCGCCGATGCTGGAAGTTAAATGCCTGCTGGATATCAATCTGCGCCATATTCTGCTCCCCTTTGTGACGTGTGGTCACTTAAACGTATGATTGCCCACCAACAACAGAGCATCGCCACACATCCCCAGATTAGGACCAATGGACTATGCAACTGCCACACCAATACCCGCCAAAACCGATGCACCATCATACAACCCACTATCACTACGAGCCAAATGACATCACGTGTAAACCGTGCCTTTGCCCACAACAAGGCAATCAGCCATAGCAGGTACACCATATAACTATCCCAACTCAATGGCGTTACCAGCAACATGATTGGCAATACAATTGCCGCCTGCACGTCCACATTAGTGATTGTGCGGGCGCGCTGATACGTATACCAGCCAATTCCTATAATACTGCTCACCACCACCCACTGCGCCAGCCATGCTGGCGTAAGTATGGCATATACGGGAATTTGTTGGTTGTTATGTACCCCAAGCACCGCAGTTTGTACTATTTGTGGCACAAAAAACCGGGTGATAGTGGCATTCAACGATTGATTAATGGGGAATATAGCACTGATATCTGCTTTGTGTAGTATCAAATTGACCCATTGCCCCACCGTAGCCCACCCCAACACGAATCCACTCAAAAGAATCCCGATTACCACGGTCGCAACCGTAGTTAATGCCCCACGGACGTCTTTCCGCCATAAAAAAAGCAAGGCTAGCAAGAGTAATTGCACTTTAATGATAATCAACACCCCAATAATCACCCCAGCCCAGCCACTCGTGCCACGCCGCAACAATCCGAGCGCTGCCACAATCCCCAACATAATAATGTGGGTAATTTGCCCTAATGAAATAATATCAATACTCGCTGGTAATACCACAGCGGTCATTATTACCAACAATTTTTGCCACCGCAGTAACGGAATATTTTTTAACAATAACCACACCCAACTCCCCCACCCAATCAGATTGATACCATACCAAATCCATAATGCAGTAGAAAGCGGGAACCACGCCAATGGCACAAAGAACAATGCGGTAATCGGCATGTTTAAAAAAACAGGCTGGTAGTCTAAATGTTTTTCGTAAACAGACAACTGATGTATCACGGCATACCCCGCCGCATAATATGCCGGGAAGTCGTACTGTGCGGGTGGAAAGAAGAGCGACATATTTCGTACCACGCTGAGCAATCCAACCAAAATCAATGCACCATACAGCAAATAAACCCAATACGCAATCGAACGCCGCATGGCATTTGCTTTCATTTATGACGGTCGGCTGCGACGTGACGGGCGTACTGGTGGTACTTCGGGCAATTCTTCAGCGATTTGCGTTTCTTCGCCGGCATTTTGTTGCGGGTCATACTGGGTATCTACTGGAACTGTCTTCCCACGTGGTCGGGATTCCTGCGAGATCGGATCAACGATTGGAGGTGCGGGTTTGATGCTTTCAAGTGATTCGCGCCACGCTAAACGCTCAGCTACTGTGGCTTCAAAACCGCGCTTACTAGGATAATAATAGCGCCGGCCACGTAGATTTTCGGGGAAGTGCACTTGGTCAACCTGGGCATTTGGGTCATCGTGGGCATATTGGTAGCCCCGTCCATAGCCTAGCCCCTTCATCAAAGATGTCGGCGCATTGCGCAAATGCATGGGTACTGGGTCATTGCGTGTTTCGGCAACATCAATCAACGCCTGTTTGTACGCCACATAGGCAGCGTTACTTTTGGGCGCTTGCACCAAATAAAGCACGAGGTTCGCGAGAGCCAAATCCCCTTCCGGTTGGCCGAGGAAGTGGACCGTTTGCTGGATGGCCGTCGCCACCACTATCGCTTGAGGGTCGGCTAAGCCAATGTCTTCGACCGCTATCCGCATCAAGCGCCGGGCAACATACAGCGGGGCTTCGCCACCTTCGAGCATCCGCCCCAGCCAATAGAGTGCGGCATCAGGGTCACTACTGCGAATCGACTTGTGCAAAGCCGAGATGGCATCGTAATGCAATTCGCCATTTTTGTCATAGCGGGTCGCACGGCTTTGCAGCGCCTCGCGCATATCATCAACGGTGATTAAACGCTTCCCACCAAGCGCCGAGGATTTGGAAGTCACTGCCACTTCCAAGGCATTGAGGGCAATCCGCGCATCACCATTGGCCATATCAATCAGGTAGCCACGTGCATCACTTGCAAGTAACGGCTGATGTTGTGCAAGGCCATTGACGCTATCACTAACTGCCCGGTCAATCAAATTGCCCAATTGGGTTTCATCGAGGGATTCTAGGACAAAAACCCGCGCTCGCGAGCGTAACGCAGGGTTCACTTCAAACGAGGGGTTCTCGGTCGTTGCCCCAATCAAAATCACCGTGCCATCTTCGACATGCGGCAACACAGCATCTTGTTGAGCTTTATTAAAACGATGAATCTCGTCAATAAACAACACTGTACTTTGGTGGTACATCCCCAAACGGTCACGGGCCTCACTTACCACCCGGCGCAAATCAGCTACACCTGCAGTCACCGCTGACAATGGCTCAAAATAGGCTTTGGTGTGCTCGGCAATAATCCTGGCTAACGTGGTTTTGCCACACCCAGGCGGACCCCAAAATATCATCGAAAAGAGCCGGTCTTGTTCGATTGCACGCCGTAACATGCGCCCATCACCAATAATAGTTTGTTGACCGACCATCTCTGCCAACGACTTCGGGCGCATACGGGTAGCCAACGGTGCTTGGCGATGCACCGCTTCATCATTACTGGGATCAAACAATCCACGTTGGGGGGTAGGCGGCATAACGCACCTTTTGACGATAGTCACCATGTGACGTGCAACGAACCATTACGCGTATTTTAGCATAAATGTTCGCATTGCGTTACCGCACACCTGCTACCACTGCCCGCAGATTGGCCATCAACTGTTCACCACGATCAACGGGTACCAATGGGCCCCCAATCACCACAGACGATGCGCCCATTTTGGCAGCCATAATGGCATCCTCGATTGACAAGCCTCCCACGACCTGCACAGGAATTTTGACGGCTTTGAGGACTTCTGCGAGACCATCTATTGCCCGCAACCCACGGTTTTCGGTGCGGTGATCGAGCCCCAAATGCCATCCAATCATCTGTACGCCCAGTGACTCAGCCCGTACGGCTGCCGCAACCTGGTCTGCACAAAACATCGTATCTGCGATAGCGGTGAGACCAAGCTGGCGGGCCGATTCCCCCGCGGCGCGCAAGGTGGCGTCGTGCGACGCCGCCATCACATCGAAGTGAGTGGCACCAGCTGCGGCAGCGATTTTTGCGAAATAACTTGCCCCATCACACACCTTGAAATCACACACAATCGGGTGGTTGGGGTATTTGGCGCGGAGCGCTGTCACGACATGCAAGCCTTGTTCAACCATCAAACCCGTGCCAGCTTCGAGCCAATCGACACCGCATTGCACGGCTATTTCGGCCACATGCAATGCATCATCAATCGTGTGCAAATCAAGCGAAATTTGGACTTTACAGCTCATCATTGAACTCATTTCATATACAAAAGGGATGCGGCGATTATACCACTCAATGCCGCTAAAACATACCTGCTTTATTGGGGCTATCAGCAATGATGGATTGACCGACATCCCATAATTCGGCAATCAAATCACCTTCAAAACGAAACATATGGAAAACGGCCATTCCCGCCTCACCTAGATGATGGGTTACATGCGAATGCATCACCACCATATTTCCTTCTGTCACCGTTTTTTGCGGAGTAAATGTACTTTCGGGGAATTCTACCGAGGCCGCAGCGATGGCATCGATCAATACCCTCATATCGGACCCAAAGTACATATTGTGGTGCACTGCGGTGGCCGTGACCATTGCCCGTGCTTCGGCGATCTGTCCAGCGCGAGCAGTATCCAAAAAATACCGCGCATGTGTTGCCTTATCCATACAGAGCTCCTCCATTAATTAACGAATTAAATAATACTCATCCATCATACATTCTTCATTCTGGCGATATTAGTTTCGTAGATACTGTACAAATATGCCGAGGACAATTACAAGGAAAATCACAAAATGTCCCAAAAATATCATTTTGTCCCACATGACTGCCTCGGATTCTTCCCACCCATTTTCAATTTTTTTATAAAAACAGAGTTTACTAATAACTGTCAAAAACGTAGATAAATATGCAAACAAATACAAATAGTCAATTAAAACTATTTGTTGGTTGGCAATTTTTCCAATATACAGTTGTTGTAAAAACAAAATACTGAGCAGGGTACCACCGATTACGAATATTTTGGTCTCGATAAACGCATACGGCATCCAAAATACAATGTAATTTGCAAGTAATATCAAGGTGAGCGGGAAGACAAATTTCACAAAATAATACATGAACGGATGCTCAATGATGATACTAAATTCCAGATGTGTGACGTTACTAGTGTTTGCCCCATCAATGAAACCGAAATTAGTTTGATAGACATTTTCTGTTGCGGTGTATGTAATTTGCTTCAATTCCCAACCAGGAATTGTTAATTGATCACTTTTCGTGTTGGCAATGTCGGGTACATAAATCACATCATCTGATGTATCAACCGCATCTTCAAATCCGATTGTTAATTGTTGCTGATCAACGGGATAATTTGACATATCAAATGGTTCAAAAAAAGTACCATCAATTTTCATTAACACATACATACGACCGTCATCCAATTTTTGCTTCGTGATTTCGGTTTTTGTGTACATCGTAGAGTTGACTACATTCATGATTTCAAATGTTTCATTTGGTTTTATGTCACCTTTCCAAATCATCCAAACATATGCGGTCATTTGGAACGTATTTGATGCCGTGTCGATTTGATAGACGTTAATTGGATATACTCCAACGATTACTTTATTTTGGGTTTTCTTGACTTCGTCACTGTAGTGGGTATTATCTATGGACACGACTTTGTCTGATGTCTGATATCTGGGATTGAAATAATAAATCCCTGCAAAAATCCCAAGCACGATCAACACCAAGACGCAAATCGTCAATGAAAACCGCTTCGTCAAAAATTGAATTATCATCTGCGCTACCTTTCTCCAATTGATGGAAATTAACAGTACGGTGTGATACTTATTTAAACAAATTCTGTGCAATAAATACAGTATACAAAATAAATTGTTTTCTACCCAAATCGTTGCGTATTATACTAAGAACATTATTTCTGCCACAGGACTGAGACAACGTAATATGCAAATCATCACCAGCACTGCACATACCAAGCATATGCCCCCACACGAGTTTTATGATGGGGCATTGATTCCACCATTTGAATCAGCCGAACGCGCCCATATTATCGATCGGGCCTTGCTTGCTGCAGGGTATACAACTACCACACCGATTACCACGGTCCCCACCACTATCCTGCACGCCATCCATGAGCCAGCCTATTTGGATTATCTCGCGACCATTTATCCGCGCTGGTGCGAAGCGGGTGGTGCTCCCGAAGCGGTGCTGCCGAGCACGCTGGCGGTACGTTGGATGCACCGGCATTCCCCACATCCACTGGCCGAACCCGGCTATTATGCCTTTGATTTGAGTGCACCGATTGTCGCCCAATCATGGGAAGCAATCATTGATTCGGCCAGCATGGCCTATACCGCCGCCCTCCAATTGACCGCGGGCACCCCGTTTACATATGCGCGTTGCCGCCCTCCAGGCCACCACGCGGGCACTGATATGTGTGGGGGATACTGTTATCTAAATAATGCAGCCGTTGCTGCCCAAACGCTCAGCAAGTACGGCAACGTCGCGATTCTCGATATCGACATTCATCACGGTAACGGCACGCAACAGATTTTTTATGGCAGAGGCGATGTGCAGTTTATTTCTATCCATGGACATCCCGACGAGTGCTATCCCTACTTCCTTGGCTTTGCCGACGAAAAAGGTGAAGGTGCTGGATTGGGCACCAACCACAATTACCCCTTAGCGTTTGGTTGTGACGATACGTACTACCTGACGGTAGTTGATGCAGCACTCCAACAAATATGTGATTTCGGGGCACAGTCGCTGGTGGTGTCGGCAGGGTTCGACACTTTTGCAGGGGATCCGTTAGGAGGGTTCAAATTGAGCCGATGGTGTTATACCGCGATTGGGCAACGAATCCGACAGTTGGGGATACCGGTGGCAATTATCCAAGAAGGGGGGTACGCCATTTCTGCGCTCGGCGACAATGTTGTGGCGCTCCTCGATGGATTTCAGAGCGCGTAGTTTTTCAAGATGGGCGCCATATGGTACCATAGAGCATTCAATTACTACATGAAGGTACCACGATGACACGTTTACCCAACGGTGGGCGGATTGAAGTTATCTGCGGTTGCATGTTTAGTGGCAAAACCGAAGAACTCATCCGGCGCCTCAATCATGTCCATTTGGCACGCCAGAGCCTTCTTGCCTTTACACCACGCCGCGATACTCGCTATCGTACCGGCAGTTTGGTCAGCCATAATGGCCAAAAAATCGAAGCAATTACAGTGGCAAGCATTGCTGATATTGTGACTGCCGTCCCTGTGGGAACGCAAGTTGTCGCCATTGACGAAGTGCAATTCCTCGAAAGTGACCCACAAGCGATTGCCGCAGGATGTCAAACGCTCGCTGACCGCGGGGTACGCGTGGTGGTGGCAGGACTCGACCAAGATTTCCGCGCGCAACCATTTGCAATTGTTGCCGAGTTAATGGCCATCGCCGAGCAAGTGGACAAATTGTTTGCCATATGTGTCAAATGCGGCTCGTACGCAACCCGTTCGCAACGCCTTATCGATGGGCTCGCAGCGCCACATTCCGCACCGGTGATTGCCGTTGGTGGATTGGAATTGTATGAGGCACGTTGTCGCATTTGTTATGAAGTCGGAATTGCGTGATTTTTGCCACCACACCCCAAAATTGTGCTATTATCACTATGTGGTTGGAGAGCTGTCACCTAGGAGGATTAAATTATGCCATATGTGATTACAGAAGCGTGTATTGGCACCAAAGATGCTTCATGTGTTGCGGTTTGCCCGGTTGACTGCATTTATGACGGTCCAGATATGTACTACATCAACCCTGATGAATGTATCGATTGCGGCGCCTGTGAACCTGAATGCCCGGTAGAAGCAATTTACGCCGATGATGCAGTCCCTGAAGGGATGCGCAAATACATCGAAAAGAACCGGAAACACTTCGGTTAAACAAAACGATTGCCCGGCAATCACGCAGCCGATGGCGGTCTTTCCGCTATCGGCTGTCTCATTTATTTGAGACATTAGATAATGGTGAAGCTATGCAAGAAACACCCGCTGACGCATGCCCCACAAAACCTATCATTGATCCTGCCGAGGCCATCACTGGCTCAATTACCCTGATTACCGGTTCGATGAATTCCCTCATTAGCCTGAACAATTCACCCATTCTTGAAGTCAAAATAACTCCTAACTCGGAGATTTCGTTGACTAATTCAGTTACTCCGCACGCTGGGTCAATAGTTACCTGGCGTGAAATCCCGTTATCAACCCAAACATTAATCTCACATGCCATTACTACGTTGGCTATTATGTCGAGCACGATTATATCTATTTCCGTTTGCTATGGTAGTGATCCGAGTGATAATTGGGCACGGCGGTGGGTACTGGTTTGCATACCATTCGTGAGTGCGTTTGGGTTATTACTCGGGTGGCGGTCGATGTGGCGGGATACGTTGCTTGGGATGGCAGCAATCTATTTGTTTTCACCATTTGTGGCAGCTCGCGTCGAATCATGTTGGTTACCGATTAACGGTGCATTTACTTGTTTTGCCGGTAATATAGCGGTGGTTGAAATGGCTAGTCAACTTGCCCACCCAATTTATTATCCCGTATTAATCGGGCTGCATTTGAGCGGAACATTGTTTATGTGGGCTTTAGTTGCGTCCAGAGGAGGTCATTATGCACCATCTACAGGTACGGCAACGGATTGAACTCGGCGAGCAACATTGGTTATCACCTTTTGCCGCCAAAAGCGTCGGAGCCACTCGCGACCATGAAGAAGCCGAATCGCCGGTGCGGACGAGTTTCCAGCGTGATCGCGACCGCATCTTGCATTCCAAACCATTTCGCCGACTCAAACACAAAACGCAAGTATTCATAGCGCCGCAAGGCGATCACTACCGTACCCGATTGACCCACACCCTTGAGGTCACGCAAATAGCCCGGACCATTGCGCGTGGGTTGCGCCTTAACGAAGATTTGGTGGAAGCAATAGGGCTAGGTCACGATATCGGACATGCACCATTTGGTCATGCCGGCGAGACCGCCTTGGCACATGCGATTGGTCATTCCTTCCGCCACAACGAACAAAGTCGCCGGATTGTGGAAGTCCTCGAAAAAAACGGCGCTGGCTTAAATTTGACGTATGTGGTTCGCGAAGGCATTTATATGCATTCCAAAGGAAGACGTGACATCAGTGCCAAAGCGTGGGGTGTGGCGAGTACGCTCGAAGGGCAAATCATCAAAATAGCTGATTCGGTTGCCTATATCAACCACGACATTGATGACGCCCTTCGGGCAGGGATTCTCTTAGCAGATGACCTCCCGAGTGATGCAATTGCGGTGCTTGGCGAAAGTCATGCCGACCGGATTGATACGATGGTATGTGATTTAATCGACCAAAACTGTTGGGCCAGCGGTGACGGAACTGCTCCTA
>CALQBW020000057.1 GCA_943328915.2 Singulisphaera sp. GP187
GGAGGCCAAGATGGACCACGTAAAGCACGAGCAATCTTTCGGTGACGAGATTATGACGCAGATCCCCGAAGCTCAGCACATTCTCAAGCAAATGGGTATTCAAGGGTCGCATACGCGCTTGCAGATGCAAGCCGAAGCATCCTCACTCGACGTATCCACTTTATTGGCAGTTATGGATATGGCGTCACGCCGCCGTACCTTGCGTATCACTCCAGATACCCTCAATTAGTTTGAATCCTACAACATCCCGCTAGTCACCTCATTGTGATCAGTGGGATGTTTTTGGGATTATGAAATCTGATTACTTAGCCAATGGCTCGCCCAAATGAGGGCTCACTGTCAAATCATGCATGGGGTCGACGTTGGAACGTCGTACCTTTTGTTCCATAACCGAAACTCAATATGACGGGTGAGCCGCTGAATTCCGCGTTAATCAAAAAGCGTATCATGTGTAATGCTTGCATGCGCATGACCGGCTGATCACCATAGTGAAAATGAACAAATGTAACCTATATACACTGGAGAGCGTGAGTTGGTGTGTAAGCGTGGGCTGTGATTGTAGTACAAGCTTCCATTGCATGCAAAAGAAGAGCAGAAAGTAGATGTTGTGAGCATAGAGGTGGGTTTGTAGATACTACTTTCGGTGAGCTTAGAAGCTGGATATATACCGTTACCAACGAAATTTCGCCGAAATAGGAATACGTGTGAATCTTCAACTTGACAAAATCTTTCACCAAACCGCGATTAGAAATCGCCGATTTGCGCGTGTCACTACGTAGCCAATCGGCTTGCGTGGCGCAATCTGCGGTGTTCATGGCGGTGACGGTTGCCAAATAGCCAACGAAGTAAATGTAGGTGTATTTTTGGGCTGTCACAAGGAAGGTCACTATTTGAAATACTTCACTGATGTTTTCGGTGATGACAAAATTCACAAGTGGCACTGGTAAATGGCTTCAAGTGAACTGATGAGTTTTGGAGAAAGTACTGAATGAATTGCAAATGAGTTTCAAAATGTCATATTCGCACAATTTCCCCATGGATTGATCGGCCTAATTTTCACCAAAATGTTTCATATATAAAAGAGGACACCCCTCCAAGTTGTCGCCGTTTGGCTTGGAGGGGTAAGGGGAGAAAGGGGATATATGAGGGAATAGGGGGATCGGCGTGAGGAGATGAGTGTTTGCTCATCGGTATGAATACATCATCGCAGGTCTTGATGAAGCGCAGATGAGCAACACATAAGGAATTGCAACAAAACCCCCTCATCACTGCATCGCAGTGATGAGGGGTAATTTCGCCGTAGCGATTAGTGGGTTGCCGGCGCCGCATGGCCATGTCCATGATCTTTGAGCTGTGCTTCGAGCTCTGGGATACGATGATCGTTGGGAGGTAAGATTGGGAGTTGTTTGAGGTAGCGCAAGAACAAGCTAATCCACAATCCTCCGACGCCCACAAATGCAGTAATATGCGTCCAGTGGATCTGGATAGCGTCGTGATGGAATGCCGGGTTAATCAACCAGAAGACGTACAGCACTTCGATTGCGACAATCCACATTGAAATCCGCGCAACGACGCCAAAGTTTCGTTTGGTGTGGCGAGACATCAATAAGAAGAACGGCAAGAAGAAGTGGCCAATGATTAGGGCGATTGACACATATTCCCACCCACCATTGCTGCGCACATAGTACCACGGCGTCAATTCCGGCACATTACCTGACCAGATGATGAGGTATTGCGAGAAGTTGAGGTAGGTCCAGAGCACGGTAAATGCAAAGGTGAATTTACCCAAATCGTGCAAGCGGTCCACGGGGACTTCGTAGCCAAGAAAATTGTTGCGGGTGAACAACCACAGCACGACAATCCAGATGGCGAAGTTGGTCAATACTTGGCCGATCATCCAACCAACCGGGTACATCGATGACGACCACGCTGGTTCGAGTGACATACCCCAATCGGTGGCTGCAAACGTCCACAACATGATGTGTGCGGCGAGAGCTGGACCGCTGGTTACTGCCAATTTGTCACGCCACGAGATTGATTCTGATTTGGGCGCGTTGTCTTGGGCAATTGATTGGCGGCGCAAACGGCGTACCAACAATATCCACGCCACAAAATAGAATATAGTGCGTGCAAGAAAGAATGGAACGTTGAGGAAAGGGACTTTGGCCGCAACTGCGGCCTCTTCTGCGATTACCTCTGGATTTGTCCACTCATACAAGACTCCAACGCCGGCAGCGATGGGCAAGAAGAAGAGCCCCATCCACGGAATGACCAGTGTGCTGGCTTCGGTGAAACGGCGAATCATCAAGCCCCAGACGCCACTGGTGATGTGCTGCAATGTCAGCAGAAAAAAGCTGCCGGCAGATATGCCAAAAAAGAATAGGAACGCAAACAAGTATGATTGCAATACCTGGCTGGTCGAGCTCACCGCAATCCCCACGACCGTAAGTGCGAGGGCGGCGCCGCCGACGATGGTTGCACGCCGCTGAATCGCATTCAGGGTTTGGTGCATGTTGTCAGTCTGTTCTGCCACGGTTATGTCCTTACCGAAGTCCCGGCGCAGGCGCACTACGCCGGGCACTCTTACTTACTTTTTCGCTGGTGGGTTCGTTTGCATTTCGCGGATGTAGGCGATGATGGCCCAGCGGTCGTCGATGTTTTGGATGCGTGATGCAGCCGGGAACATAGAATATTCGCCTTGGGGGTTTTGTTTGCCATGCGAAATGATATCGAAGTAGTAGCCGTCAGGGGCTTTTTGGAGATCAGCACGAAGTTGATCTACATAAAACAACGCCGGTGGCTTGAGCTTCAATGGGCCTTGTGAATATGGTCCTGCCACGATACCTTTACCATCACCATTGATACCATGACACATTGAACAGTAAATCTTGTAGCGTTCTTGGCCACGAGCCAACACCCCTTCGTTAATCGAAAGCGGGTTGGTCGTGACATATTCGCCTGCGGGATCACCGCCGACACGACCAGTGGTGCGCTCGTCGATTTTGAGGCCAGTACGGGATACCGAACCGTCGACCAAGCGCCGTGCTGACGCACCATCTTTGAAGAAGTCACTGGCTGCCAGCGGGGTATATTTGGGCTGATCGTACATGTCAAGATGACATGCCGAAATAGCCAAGCCGAACAATCCCAATAAGATGACGCGAGCCACGATGCGTCGGAGTGAAGTCATTGATAGTTGCATATGCTTCTCACTCACTGAACTCGTGCACTGCCGTGGCACCTAGCTTCGTGAGAAGGCTAGAAGCGTTGGCCGCATTGTATTGCGGATCTTTGGCTTCGATACACAAAAAGAAGCCATTTACTGATGCCCGTTCGAACCCAGGAGCATTGAAAACGGGGTGGTATGGCATTGGGAAACCACAAACCAAGATTAGCCCAAATACGGCAGCCAGCGCCGAAAAGAGCACCATTCCTTCGAATGTGATTGGCACAAATGCCGGCCAACTGAACAACGGGCGCCCGCCGATATTCATCGGGTAATCGACGAGATTGACCCAAGTCATGAACCCAAACAACCCGGTGGCTCCGGTGATGCCACCGGCGAGTACTAGCCAAGGTAGGCGGGTGGGCTTGTGACCGAGGGCGTCGTCGAGTCCATGGACGGGGATGTGGGTGTACGCTTCGACGAGGGTATAACCCGCGGCGCGTACTGATTCTGCTGCAGCGATGATTTCATCGGTACCGTTAAACTCCGCCATCATGCCATATGTGGCTGGTGCGGTGGATGCGGCTTCTGCTGCGTTTGACTTGCGTTTGAACATGCAAACCTCTCATTGACCGTTGAGTGATGGGAGCATCACTGCACCGTTACGCACCAGCGTGTCCATGGTCTTCATTGTCGTGTGCCTTGTGGGCGGTCTTGTGTACCAAATCGCGGACTTCGAATATTGCGACCATTGGCAACAAGCGGATGAACAAGAAGAAGAGAATAAAGAACAACCCGAATGAACCAATGTACGTAGCCCAGTCGTAGAATGTCGGTGTATAGACGCCCCATGATGTGGGCAAGAAGTCACGGGTCAAGCTCAGTACGATGATTACCCAACGCTCAAACCACATACCTACGTTGATACACAGCGATACAAAGAAGAGTACCGGCAAATTTGTGCGATAGCGCTTGAACCACAACACTTGCGGAATGAGCACGTTGAAAAGAATCAGTGCCCAATATGACCAAGCCCATGGACCTGCTATGCGGTTGACAATCAAGAAGTACTCATAAATGCTGCCAGAGTACCATGAGTAGAAAATTTCGCCGAAGTAGCCGTAGGTCACAATCAACCCCGATGCCAACATTACTTTGCTCATCACATCAAAGTGCCGCAGTGTAATCAAGCTGTGGAGCCCAAACCAGTGACGGATGGGGATCATCAACACAATTACCATGGCGAAACCACAATAGACGGCACCGGCCACGAAGTATGGTGGGAAGACGGTAACGTGCCAGCCCGGTAGCTGTGCCACGGCGAAGTCGAACGAGATGATTGAGTGCACTGACAACACCAACGGTGTCGATAGACCAGCCAAAATTAGCGAGGCTTTTTCGTAGCGCTGCCAGTGTTTGGCGGCTCCACGCCACCCTAAAGACAATAATCCATAGAAAATTTTGGGGATGGGGTGCTGGGAGCGGTCACGCAACGTGGCCAAGTCGGGAATGAGTCCGATGAACCAAAACAACACCGATACCGTGGCATAGGTTGAAATGGCGAATACGTCCCATTCGAGTGGGCTCCGGAATTGTGGCCACATGCCCATGGTACTGGGATAGGGCAAGAACCAATAGTCCAACCACGGACGACCGGTATGAATCAGTGGGTAAATACCGGCACAAGCCACCGCAAAAATCGTCATCGCTTCGGCGGCGCGATTGATGGATGTGCGCCAGTCTTGGCGGAACAACAACAATACCGCCGAAATCAACGTGCCAGCGTGACCGATACCAATCCACCACACGAAATTGATGATGTCAAAACCCCACGCAATCGGGATGTTGATACCCCAAATACCGATACCGACGGTAAACAGCGTAGCTAATGAGTAGAGATACAACATGAGCAACAGACCAGCGGCTATGAAGCCACCAATCCAGCCCCACGGCGTTTTGAGGAGTGGGTAGAGGACGATGTCACTGATTCGTGCCGTTACGGACGAATAAGTCTCGCCTGGTCCCAATAATTCGTCGTACGATTCAACGACGGGTGGTTTAAGCGGTTGCGATGTTTGCATCTGCTACTCCATTTTTCCGCTGAGTTCGATATTTGGGTTCGTCAGCTTCGTCATGTAGCTGGTGCGTGGCTTGGTGTTGAGTGAATCAAGCACGGTGAACTTGGTATCGAGCTCTTTGAGTTTGGCAACCCGTGACGACTTGTCATTGATGTTGCCGAAGACAATTGCCTGTGAAGGACAGGCCTGCTGACAAGCGGTGATGACTTCGCCATCTTTAATCTCGCGATTTTCGCGGTCGGCGTCGATGCGGGATTCGTTGATGCGTTGCAAGCAGTAGTTGCACTTTTCCATCACACCACGCACCCGAACGGTGACGTCTGGGTTGCGTTGGAGCTTGAGTGAAGGTGTTTCTTCGTCGACATATTGGAAGAAGTTGAACCGGCGTACTTTGTATGGGCAGTTATTTGAGCAGTACTTGGTACCGACACAACGGTTGTACACCATGTTGTTGATACCTTCTTCGTCGTGCACAGTGGCAGCCACAGGACAGACGATTTCGCACGGGGCATTTTCACATTGCATACAAGCGATCGGTTGTTGGTAGATCGATGGATTGGTAGAATCGCCGGCGAAGTAGGTATCGATGCGAATCCACTGCATTTCGCGACCACGCCAAATTTGGTCTTTGCCCACCACCGGGATGTTGTTCTCGGCTTGACATGCCACTACACAGGCATTACAGCCGTTACAGGCGTTCAAGTCGATTGACATACCCCATTGGTAGCCCTTGGAATAGTCGTAGGCCGGGAAGAGCGAGAAGATTTCGTGCTTCTTATGCCCTTTTTCGCCGTGCGCTTTTTCTTCGATGAGTTTGGCAATGGTGGTGGTGTGATAAATATCTTCGTCGCGCCCTTCGAGCGTGAAGTGCTCTTGGGTGCTGGCGAGGGTATAGTTGACGCCGGTGTTTTTGACTTCGACACCGTTGCCGAACCACATCGTCTCCGTGCCACGCAATGCATAGGAGTTGAATCCCACATTGGTGCCCACTTTGCCTGCTTGGGTACGTCCAAATCCGAGGTGCACCACGATGGTGTCATCGACTTGACCGGCTACGATATAGGCGGGGGCTTTGACGCTCCGCCCTTGGTAGGTCAATTCCAAGATGTCTTCGTTTTTGACACCGAGTTTTTGGGCGGTGGTGAGACTGATCTGGGCAGTGTTGTCCCATACCAACTTGGTAATTGGTTTGGGGACTTCTTGCAACCAGCCGTTGTTGGCGGCTGAGCCGTCGCGGAGTGAAGGATCAGGACGGAAGATGAGCTCGAGGCCGGTGCCACTTGCAGCGATTTCGCCTCCCACCTTGGCGGTGAGCTCGATGGTGGCTGCGGTGGTTTGGGCGACAGTTCCATCGTGCAAGGAAATCTGCCATTGTTTGTCAAAGGCATAATCCTTGGTACCTTGGACGGACTTCCAATATGACGTCAATAACTCGTAGGCGGTGGCGGTGGCATTGCCTGCTAACGTTGCAACCACTTCGAGGAAGGTTTTGCCGTCGTAGAGGGGAGCAATCAGTGGTTGTTGCAGGGACACGGTACCATCAAAGGCCCGCACATCGCCCCAGCTTTCGAGGTAATGCGCGCCGTTGATATGCCAATTAGCCAAGGCCGCAGTTTCGTCGTTGTAGAGCCCCAAATGTACCACGGTGGGAACTTTTTTGAGGGCTTCGGCAACGTTGATATCTGCGGGGGCGTTGTAGGCGATATTGGCGTCGGCAATCACCAGCATTTTGACGGCACCGGCGTTGATTTCGTCTACCAAGGCTTTGAGTGATGCGCTACCTGTTGGTCCGCTAATCACTGCTTCGGTGTAATTGACGGTCTTGCCGACATTGCTCAAGCTGGCGTTGATGGCATGCACGAGGGCATGCACCGCTGCGGGCTGAGATTCGCCGGCGATGACAATCGACTTGCCAGCGGCAGCTTTGAGGTCAGCCACAGCGACATTGACCCACTTGGTGACTGATTCGCTCAAGGTGGGGGCAGTCACGCCTGCGACGCCGAGGGCGGCGGCGATGGCCTGGGCCATGGGGGCGATATCACCGGCCTTGACGGGCAAGCGATGGTCGGCCATGGTACCGGTGTTGCTGGGGCTTGGCTCTGCCACATACAAGCGACTCATGCTGAGCGAATCGTTTTCGAGGCGACGCGTGCTGGCAAAATCGCGGCTATAACGGATTGACGTCGGTGAGCCGTGGGTGAAGTCACTATCGAGTGCAACCACGACGCTGGCCTTGTCAAAAGCATAGATGGTGTTGACGACCCGGTCAAAGGCCAAATTGGCACCATTGGCAACGTTGTCGTTGCTCAAGGCATCGTATTGGTACCACTTGGCGCCACTCAGCCCGGCAATAGCGGCCACGACGCTGGGTGAGCTGGTGGGCTCACTGATGATACGCAACCCGTCAGCAGCTGCGTTGGCCGCACTGGCGATAGCGGCAGTAGCATCAGCCCAGGTGACGGGCTTGCCGGCATTGAGGATTTGCTGCGAACGATCAGGATCGTACATCGTCAAAACCGATGCTTGAATCCATGCGTCGCTGGAACCGAGGCTGGCAGGATGGTCCGGATTGCCGTCGACCTTGGTTGGGCGCCCTTCGTGGCTTTCGGCCAACAAACCGATGCCATAGCCTTGAACGGCCATGCTGGTGGCAAAGTAGAGTGGGCGACCCGGGATTACTTGCTCGGGTTGACGGACGTAGGGGACGATTTTTTCTTGGGGTTGCTTGAGGGCAAACTGACAGCCAACTAGGCTTGACAGTGCCATCGAGGCACCCATCAATTTGAGGAACGACCGGCGACTGACCGGATCCCGCATTTCGGCAGCTTCTCGAGGGAACTCACGATCGAGCTGGGCCCGAAATTCTGCCGTTTGGGATAATTCTTCGAGGCTCCGCCAGTAGGTACGCCCACTGGTTCTTAGTGTGTCGAGTGATTCTTTGCTCATTTTGTTCACCGTTTCGCTCTATCGGTGGCAAATCGAACAGTTGGTCAATTGAAGCTTGCTACGAATGTTGTACTGTTGCTTCAAAATGAGCCCCTGGGCGATCTGATCTGCCGGTGGTTGCCACGCCGGATTAAATATTTCGGACTTCGGACGCAAAAATTGCTCTGGATTGCGGTGACAATTCAGACACCAATTCATGAACAACGCTTGCGTCTTGTAGACTACAGGCATTGTGGCGAGATTGCCATGGCACGTCGAACAACCTACACCTTTGGCTACGTGAATACTGTGATTGAAGTAGACAAATTTGGGCAAGTCGTGGACCTTGTTCCATTGCACGGCGACATCCTTGGCATAACTGTTTCGGATGAATTCGAGCTTGGTGCTTTTGGTCAAAACCTGCGAATGACAACCCATACAGGTCTCGATGGGGGGGATGTTGGCTGAACTCGAAATCTCTACGCCGGTATGGCAATATCGACAATCCAACTTGAGCCCTCCCACATGGAGTTGGTGACTATAGCCACCACCGGGTTGTATTTTGGCATTTGCAGGCCCCACGTCGCGTATCCAGTCGGATCGCGTGTAGTACCACCATGCGGAAGACAGCACGGCCAATACTAACGGGATACCAACAAAGATACTCAACCGAACGATCTTATTCGTTCGCCGATTAAATACCTGAGCCATCTGGTCCCTTTCTACACTCTGTATGACATGAACAGATGCTTACCTATCGCAAATTCCTTTGCAAACGGTATGTTGTTTCGGTCATACCCTTTGGCACTCATACGCAAGGGCGTAAGAATAGATGAACCAATTGGTGTTGTCCACATTTGTGCCAAATAGGTCATCACACAAGTGATACACTGCATCAGAATACGTCTTCGTTTATTTTATCACAAAGAACGAACAATGTGTGTGCAAATCAGCTGATTTGCACACACATTTGACAGTTTAAAACGAAGTGGTGAGTGTTTGCGTTCCACCTGTTTCGGCGGCGCGCAATCCAGCTTCAATAATTTCGATGACATGCCGAGCATGTTCGGCGCTTGCAATGGCAGGAGTCCCTGTACGGACCCAATCCACGAGTTGCATGATGTCTTCGTACACGTGATGTTCTTCAATCTGCTGGTGGGCAGTGGTGACATGGGGCAAAATCCATTGATTGCCTGCCCAGCGCCCATGCGGGTGACTGTCGGCTTTGTCGCTCCCTGGGTAATCAAATAATTCACCATTCAGCTTGAGTCCGACGATTTGGCCTTTGGTGCCAAAATAACTGCCGCTAAAGCCCTCACTGATGCTGCCTGCCGGTGTACCATAGGCCATGGCAAACACATTATTGCCAAAATCAATCAAAATCAGCGTGTTGTCGTCGGCATCACATGGCACCATTTGGCCACGGAATTCACGCATCGGCATGCGCACCCCTGACATGGCGGTGACCCGTTTGGCTGACCCGAGAATGCCCGTGAGGCCGTGCAATGCATAGACGGTCATGTCATACAGTGGTCCGCCACCGGGTTTGCGGTAGTACCAAGACGGGTCGATGTTCGAGAGGGGGTCGTTGCCTTGGCGAAATTCTTCGTTTTCGTGATAGCGACCAAACGAAGCACCACACACTGCCCAGCACAAATCACCGATAGCGCCTGATTGAATCATTTTGCGGATTGCTTGGTTATGCGGTCGGTTCATTTCGCCGGGTGATGCGACTATTTTCACGCCTCGGGCTGCGGCCAAATCAATCAAATCGGTTGCTTCGGAACTGGTGGTGGTCATGGTTTTGTTGAAATGGACATGTTTGCCCGCCAAAATCGCCGCCCGTCCTTGGGCGTAGTGCATGCCGATGGGAGTAGCCAAAATTACCAGGTCAACCGCAGCATTGGCCAAAAAATCGTCATAGTCGGTGAACTGTTGGGGGATGCCGAATTTTTCGGCGGCGGCATCGGCCCGACCCGGTGCTGGGTCGCAAATGGCGGTGAGGGCGATACGATCGCCGAGATCTGATTGACTGAGGTGGGGCAAAATTCCCCGTTGGGCCACATTACCGGCGCCGACGACGCCAATTCGTACAATTGACATAAAAACCTACTTTCGTTACTACTTAAAAGGTGGTTGAAAGTGTTTGGGTTTGTCCAGTGGTGGCCGCGGCAAACCCGGCTTCGATGATTTCGATGACATGGCGAGCATGTTGGGCACTCGCGATAGGTGGTGGCCCGCCATCAATCCAGGCAATGAGTTGCATGATATCGACAAAGACATGTTGCTCTGCGATATCACGGTGACTGCCTGTGACATAGGGCAAAATCCATTGGTTGCCCGACCAGCGTCCTTCGGGGTGGCTGTCGGCAATCGTGCTGCCGGCATAATCAATGGCGGTGCCATTGAGGTTGAGTCCGACGATTTGGCCTTTAGTTCCAAAAAAACTACCACTGTCGTCTTCGCTGACGGCTCCGGCAGGGGTTCCGTAGGCCATGGCAAAGACGTTATTGCCAAAGTCGATCAGCACGAGGGTGTTGTCGTCGGCATCGCAAGCCACCATTTGACCACGGAATTCACGCATGGGGATGCGCACGCCGGACATAGCGGTGACCCGTTTGGCCGGACCGAGAATGCCAGTAAGGCCGTGCAAGGCATAGACGGTCATATCATACATCGGGCCACCGCCCGGTTTGCGGTAATACCATGACGGGTCAACGTTGGAGAGGGGGTCGTTGCCTTGGCGATATATTTCGGTTTCGTGGTATCGCCCAAACGATGCTCCACAGACGGCCCAACATAACTCGCCTATCGCACCATTGGCGATGAGTTGTTTGATAGCTTGGTTGTGGGGGCGGTTCATTTCGCCCGGTGACGCGACGATTTTGACACCTTGAGCAGCGGCCAAATTAATTAATTCGGTTGCTTGGGCACTGGTGGTGGTCATGGTTTTGTTGAAATGGACATGTTTGCCGGCTAAAATTGCTGCGCGTCCTTGGGCATAGTGCATGCCGATTGGGGTTGCGAGTGAAATGACATCGACTTCGGCATGGTCTAAAAAATCAGCGTAGTCGGTGAATTGTTGGGGAATGCTGAATTTTTCGGCAGCGGCATGCGCCCGGCCTGGCGCGGGGTCACAAATGGCGGTGAGGGCGAGGCGATCGGCGAGATCAGGTTGACTGAGGTGGGGCAAAATGCCCCGTTGGGCAACACTGCCGGCGCCGACGACACCCACGCGAATGACACTCATGGTAGCTCCTCTTCATTGAGTTAACATCGAAATTATAGCGGTAATTCGAGGTGCGATTAAATCAGTATAGTATGCCAGTGTGGTGGAATAGGTTGAGGTTGGTGTAAAATCAGATATACTGAAAATGCGTGTTTGTAGATGTATCGAAGTACCTACTTCTGCTGTGTGAATGGATGGATACGATGACCCGCACACGTACCAAGATGACACCACCGCAAAACACCGCGAATCCTGTCACTATTGTGACGCAAGATGGTGTCTCGCGAACGCAAATTTTGATTTGGTTTGTGTTGGTGGGGTTTGCCTGGTTGGGATTGGGCGCAATGGTGTTTAATGGGGTATGGGTAGCTGATAATCGGGCGAAACAAATCGTGCAGCTGGGTGGTTCGGTGATTGTTGGAATGCTGACCTATGTACCAATGGAATACTACTTTCACGCGCGAGGGCTGGCAATGCGGGGGATATTTGGGCTTGTGTTAGCGGTACAGATTGTTTTGTATGTACCTGCGCCGACCAATTCTTTATTGTGGTTGCCAGATGTGCCGGTATATGTTTTGGTCAGCGTGGCGTTGTATTGGTTGCTTTCGACATTGTGTCTCCCGATTACGTATGTCATTGGCCAATTAGTGTTTCGGCAACGGGCACGTCGGTATGATGTCCGGCGGGCATGGCGTCAAGCACGTGAAATTGGCTTGGTAGTCGTAGGGTTATTCGGGCTTTTTGGCTTGCATGCGTTCACACCATTATTAATCATCCCGTGGGTATTTATGATTGTGATTGCCGAAATCTTATTTTTATCGTTTATTGAACCCACAGCAACTCGTTGAAGCTTGGATAAGGAGAAATCAATGATTCGGATTGCGATTATCGGCATGGGATTAATAGGGTCCTCGTTAGGTTTGGCGTTGCGCGTGGCAGATAGCAAAACCGACCCCATGGGCGAAGTTGATGTAATTGGGTACGATGTAGACATTGCAAATACCAAAGAAGCTCGAGGCAGGCTATCAATTGATAAAGTAGCGACTACAATTGCCGAAGCCGTTAATGGGGCCCATTTGGTCGTATTGGCAGTGCCTGCCCAAGCAATGCAATCTGCTTTGAGATCAATTGCCCCACACCTAGGTGCCGGTACGGTCGTGACTGATGTGACGAGTACAAAGGCTGTTGTCGGTGAATGGGCGCGTGAAATATTGCCAACAGCGAACCCTTTTATTGGTGGACATCCAATGGCAGGTCGCGAAATGAGCGGTCCCAAAGCCGCTGCAAGTGATCTGTTTAAGGGCGCAGTCTATTGTTTGTGCCCAACAAATACCAGTCCAGGGGCTGCTATTAATTTGTGCGAAGCCGTCGTTGAACGCATCGGCGCCAAAGTGTATTTTATTGATCCTGTCGAACATGATGCATATGTTGCAGGAATTTCGCATATGCCATTTGTATTGGCGGCAACAATTGTCAAAACAACCGTCGGTACTGCAGCTGGTCGCGAAATGGGTGCTCTGGCCGCAACCGGGTTTCGCGATATGACACGACTTGCATCGGGCAACGTGACAATGCATGGTGATATTGTGTTAACTAATCGCGATGCATTGACACGCTGGATCGACGATATGACGGCAGAACTCAATACCCTCAAAGAAAACATTATTGCTGGCGACGAAGCGGCAATTATGCAGTTTTTTGCAGAATCAAAAAAACTTCGTGAAGAATGGCTCGTCCAAAAGCCTGGTATGCGCCCCGGTGAAGCCGAATACGAAGATATGGGTGTCGATCTAGTGCAACGACCTTCGTTATTCGGTCGGCGTTCAGGAGATCGTAAATGAACGAAGTCCCGATACGGGTGTTGGTCGCTAAACCAGGGCTTGATGGACACGATCGCGGTGCAAAAGTCATAGCACGCGCCCTTCGTGATGCTGGCATGGATGTGATTTATACTGGGATTGGGCAGACACCACATATGATTGTTGAAGCCGCGTTGCAAGAAGATGTCGATGTGGTAGGATTGTCGATTTTGTCCGGGGCACATATGACGCTGTTGCCAAAGGTTGCCACGCAACTCCGTGAGGCTGGCTTGGGTCATTGTGTGATTGTGGCAGGAGGAATAATCCCAGCCGAAGATAGTGCACTGCTCACGAGCCAATATGGCATCGACGCGATCTATGGACCGGGTACTAACACCGACGAAATTGTGGCGTTTATTCGGACCACGGTTGCTGTTCGGCGAGCTACATTATGACTCTCGATGCGGCGCAACAATTAGCATTGGATGTGCGCCGTGGCGATCGTCGTGCGCTGGCCCGAGCCTTGACCCTGATAGAACGCGGCGGTGCCCCGGTGCGTTTTTTGCGTAAGGCGTTGATTGGGTATGGTGTTGGCAGTTTGGTCGGGATCACGGGTGCACCTGGTGCCGGTAAATCGAGTCTTACCACGGTCATCACCCAAGAACTTCGCAAACGTGGGATGCAAGTGGGGATTATCGCTGTTGACCCTTCTTCACCACTTACTGGAGGTTCGTTACTCGGGGATCGCATCCGTATGTATGATTTAGCGGGCGATAGCGGGGTGTTTATTCGGAGCATGGCCAATCGTGGTCAATACGGTGGGCTGGCAGCGACAACGCTTGATGCAGCAATGCTGATGCGGGCTGCGGGATTTGGCATGGTGTTGCTCGAAACAGTCGGCGCTGGCCAAAGTGACGTAGCAGTTGTTGATATCGCCGATACGGTACTCCTTGTCGAAGCACCTGGCATGGGTGATGAAGTGCAATCAATAAAAGCAGGTTTGCTCGAAGTGGCTGATGTCATCGTCGTCACCAAAAGTGATCGTCCTGATGCTGCGGCAACGCTCCAGCAACTCCGTGCATTACTCAGGATGCAAATGGAATCGGCCGATGCGTGGACAGTCTCCGTCTTTCCAGTCTCTGCGTTACGCCAAACAGGGGTCGCTGATGTGGTTGATGCGTTGGTTGCACATGCAGAATGGTTGCAAACACACCCTGCGACGTGGCGACAACAACGACGACATTTGTTGTCACTCCAGCGGGCTCTCGAGTCACAACTACACGAGGCCGTCCAACAATTGCCTGGTTGGTCAAAGGCGGTAGCACAATTGGGGCATTATGACTGTGATTTGTTGGCTCAGCAATTGTTCAAAGAATTAGTAGCAAATGGTTTTACAAAGGAGTAGACCATGACAACGTATGATGTGATTGTCATTGGGGCGGGCGTAGCCGGGTTGGCTGCAGCCCGTCGTTTGCATGATGCTGGTCGAAATGTACTCGTCTGTGAAGCACGAGACCGTATTGGTGGTCGAGTTTGGAGCGATACGAGTGACCCGACCTGTGCCATCGAATTAGGTGGGGAATACATCCATGGTGATGATGTATCGACGTGGCAGTTTGTGCGCCAACTCGGGTTGGCGACGACGATCGCCGGGCGCTGGGATGGTCGAAGAATATGGCACTGTGGGAAGCTGCAAAATGCAGTTGAATTGTTTGCGAAAGACGCCAGCCTGTTACCACTTACCACAATCGAAGCACAAATTGCCACCTATGAAGGGCCAGATATCAGCTTTGCACAATGGCTTGATGAAAGCGATTATCGGGGATTGGCAAGGCATTTGGCCGATATCCGTTTGGCGCATAGTGCCGCAACGACCCCCGAATATGCCAGTATACATGCTATGCGGGCAGATATTTTACACGGTGAGCATTTGGGAGGGAACGACCATCATATTGTGGGTGGCTATGCTCCGATCGTGTCGGCGCTCGCTGATTCACTGCATATCTGCCTCAATAGTCCGGTCAAATCTGTTTATCAGGTTGGCGAAAAATGTAGCATCACGTTGGTCGACGGGCAAATATTGACCGCCAAACGGGTAATCGTGACTATTCCGCTTGCGTTGCTCAAAACTGGTTCTATGGCGTTTGATCC
>CALQBW020000058.1 GCA_943328915.2 Singulisphaera sp. GP187
CAGTGACTAACCACACCAAATCGGCGCGACGCAATGTGGCAGCTAATCGCTGTAAACCTGACACACGTGCACTACTCGATGATGGCACAGGAATTGTTGACATTGATACACTCCTCTGGTTACACTAATTTTCATGATTTAGGCTATTATACCATCTTCTCTGAAGGAAGAAGTATATAGCATGCGGTGAACCGTACATTCTCCCACCGGTAACGGATGCCCCGCAGGCGCCGAGGAATTTTCCTTTCTCAATGTTCCATTCTCAATTCTCATGTATAATTTTGCCAAGTAGTCACGCATATTTATTGAGTACAAATGCATATTACGCTGCTTGGCACAGGTACATCGACGGGCGTCCCGATGATTGGTTGTCGCTGCCCCGTCTGTACGTCGACCGATCCGCGCGATCGACGTTTGCGGACATCAGCACTCATCGAAAGTGCCGGTGGCAATGTGCTGATTGATGCGGGCCCAGACATGCGCCAACAATTGCTCACTGCCAAAGTTCGATCGCTTCATGGTGTCTTGTTGACGCACGAACACCAAGATCATATCGGTGGGCTCGATGATTTACGGCCGCTGAATTACCGTATGCAATCAGCAATCACTTTGTACGGTCAACAACGAACCATCGATGCCGTGAAATCACGATACTACTACGCTTTTTCCGAAAATAGCGGCGGTTCTTCCCGCCCCAATCTAACATTATCGCCGATTACCGCGTGGCAAACTCTCACCATAGCCGATCTAACGATTATGCCGATCCCCATTACCCATGGGGCCCTCCATATTTTGGGATTCCGGATTGGGAAATTTGCCTATATCACCGATGCAAGCACCATTACTCCCGATGTCTGTGCTGCACTTGCCGGCGTCGAAGTGTTGGTGATAAATGCCCTGCGTGATGAACCACACCCGATGCATTTGTCGTTCAATCAAGCGACTGAATATGTCGACCAAATTGGCCCAAAGCGTGCTTTTTTTGTCCATTTGTCCCACGATATACGGCATGCAGATTTGGCACCACGGCTCCCGACGCACATCCAACCTGGGTATGATGGTTTGACATTCGAGGTGTCAGAATGACAATCGTTATTGATGCGCGACTGAACGCTTATCGCAACGGCGGCATCCCGCAATACACGCAGCAGCTCATCAATGCCATGGCTGAAGTTGCTCCCAAAACGGCACTGACGATTTTGCAACACCGCCGCCAACCAAAACCACTTGTAATTGCTCCCAATATCACCCGTAAAACTATTTACACTCCACCGCATCACCGCTGGGAACCGTTGACATTGTCGATAGAAATAAATACCACCCACCCCAGCGTGGTACTATTCCCCGACTTCATTGCGCCCACACGGCGCAACTTCCCTGCCGTGGTAACGATTCACGACTTGGCGTTTTTGCATTTCAACGATTTACTCGACGACAATGCCAAAGCCTTTTATGGGCGGGTCGGTGTAAGTAGCAAATACGCCGATGGCATCATTGCCGTATCTGAATCAACCAAACGTGATATTGTGCAATTACTTGGTATCGCACCAGAGCGTATCACAGTAATTTACGAAGCAGCGGCAACACATTTTGTGCCACTGCCAAAGGTCCCCCACGAACGCAAACGCATCAACAATATCGATGTTACCGCGAATACGTTTTTGCTTTTTGTCAGTACAATTGAGCCACGCAAAAACCTACCGGTGCTCCTCCAGGCGCTACGGATTTGTCGTGACCGTCACCCCGAGCGCAACTACCATTTGGTCGCTGCTGGTGCGCGTGGCTGGCGCGAAACACCGATTTTGCAACAAATCAACACCTTACACTTACACGACGCCATCACACTGCTGGGGAGTGTCGCTGACGACGACTTACATTGGCTCTATGCAAATTGCCGTATCTACGCCAATCCCTCACGCTACGAAGGATTTGGGTTGCCCCTACTCGAAGCCTTGGCTTGTGGTGCTCCTGCGTTGGCCAGCAACACTTCAAGTTTGCCCGAAATCGGCGGTGATGCCGCTTGCTACATTCCCCCCGATGATCCGATTGCCTGGGCTGATGCTATTTCACAGCTGTGGCAAGCGGATGATCAACGTGATGCAATGGCACAACGTGGTCCAATTCACGCCGCACGTTTTTCGTGGCAGACTGCCGCCACCCAAACCTTACAACTCCTGGCAGTGGTGGCCAACCCACCGCAATAACTTATTCAATCGTACTTACACCCAAAAAGGAGCACACTATGACTGTTTCACCACTTGTTGATGTCGCCTGGCTCAAAGCCCACCTTCAAAATGCCAACGTTGCCATCGTCGACACCCGCTGGTATCTGATGAATCCAAGTCAAGGGGCTGCGGAATACGCAGACAGCCATATCTCAGGCGCCATCCACTTGGCGATCGACGAAGATTTATCGTCGCCCGCGTGGGATGGACCCGGCCGTCACCCCCTCCCCCCTGCCGCCAAATTCATCGCCACCATAGGGAATGCCGGCATCGATACTGACACGCATGTGGTCATATATGATAGTGCCGGTGGGTCGATTGCTACCCGATTGTGGTGGTTGTTGCGATATTACGGTCATACCCGCGTGTCGCTGCTTGATGGTGGTTGGCAAGCCTGGCAGGCGGCCAATGGCACACTGCGGGGCGGGCAAGAATCCCGCCCCGCCAGGCAGTTCATCGCTCACCCCCAACCTCATTTAATGATTGACGCTGACGCTGTCGAGGCCTTACGCCATGATTCGACGGCACTCATCCTCGATGCACGTGCACTCGAGCGATATACAGGCGATGTCGAACCGTTTGGTCCACGTGCAGGGCACATCCCCAGTGCCATCTCGGCGCCGTTTGGCGAAAATCTCCATCCCGATGGGACGCTCAAGCCAGCGGAGGAACTCAAACAACGTTTTGATGATCTGGGTGTCCCACAGGCTACCCAGGTTGTCTGCTACTGTGGCTCAGGTGTTACCGCAACGCATAATATTTTTGCCATGCATGTCGCTGGTTATGAGGCCAAACTCTACCCCGGCTCATGGAGCGACTGGAGCAACAATCTTGACCGTCCCATCGCCACCGGGGAACAACCGTAATTGTGCACCCAGAATGTAAGAATTTGCGTCATGCTCCCAGGACAGCGCTATGATTGACAGTAGACGCATTGTGCTCGGTATCATTATTAGTACCGCAATCGGTGCATTTGCTTACTACCGAGGCTCACTCAGTGGCAGTGGATGGCTCGGCGCAATAATTACCGGCACGCTGACATTTGGCTTTGGCGGATGGGCGCACGGGGCTAGCTTGGTTTTTTTCTTTGTCAGTTCAACCATGTGGTCGCGTTTACGCAAACACCAAAAATCAGACCTCGACCGGACGATGTTTGAAAAAGGCTCGCGACGTGATATCTGGCAAGCCTTAGCCAATGGTGGGATAGCTGCCGTCGCGTGTCTTTGTGGTAGCCTATGGCCTGAATTTCTTTTGCAGTGGAATGCATGTTTTGTCGGTGCGATGGCTACTGTGGCCGCCGACACCTGGGCTACCGAACTTGGCGTACTCGCCAAAAGGCCACCACGCCTGATTACTACATTCAAATCCGTGCCACGTGGCACGTCTGGGGCAATTAGTAGCTTCGGCACGCTCGCCACCACCCTGGGCGCAATGGCCGTGGGGATAATTTATAGCGGGAGCACCGCTATTTTTACCACTACTCCAGTCATCGTCGCATTCATCGGGGTTGCAACGGTTGCCGGCGTGATTGGCAGCCTGAGTGATAGCCTGATGGGGGCAACAGTTCAGCGCAGGTTTGCAGGGAGGAGCGGCCTGACTGAACAATCATTTGCGAGTGATGGTACACGGCTTCCATTAGTCTTTGGTTGGCGCTGGATGAACAACGACGCCGTCAATTTTATTAGTTCACTGATAGGCGCACTCGTTGCCGTAGGGCTGATATGCGTCATCAATTAACTTTTTTTCTAACCAAAATCGCTACTTAAGGTTCGTCGCGGTTGGCCTCAATGTGAATCGGCCCAAATAATTCATCTTGATGTGCGACTACGGCCCGGCGTTTAATCATTTCGAGGACGGCCCACAACGATACCACGACATCGACCCGCGTCCGTGATTTTTTGGGTAATAGGTCAAAAAAACTCACCCGTGCCATTTGTTGTAATCGGGCATGGATGGTGGTGACGACATCACCCACCGTCAATATTTTTCGCGCAGCTAAGGTAATTATGGGTGCCGGGACATCGACGAGGCGCATCCGTTGTTGCCACACCAATATCAACTCATCTAAGGTCATCTGGAGCGGCAATTGCGTTATCCCCGCATCGGGGAAACTCGCCACGCGCCCAAATCCTTGCCAGCCTAGTTGCTCTCGCTGGCGTAACCATTCCGCAGCTTGTTTGATATGTTGATATATCTTGAGTTGCGCCACAAGGTCGATACTCTCGTCGGGTTCATCACTGCTGCGGGGAGGTGTCGGCAACAGCACGCGCGACTTAATCACGAGCAAGCGAGAAGCCATCACGATAAACGCTGACATTTGGCCGGCATCGGGGTTGGGCATTGCCCGTATATATTGCAAATATTGATCGGCTACCTGCGCCAAGGCAATTGTAGTGATATCGAGTTCAGCGTGTTCGATCAAGTGCAATAACAAATCGAGTGGCCCTTCAAATTGTGCCAACTGAATTGTATATGCGGTTGTATCTGCGCTTAACATCGATTATCTGCCTCTCCAAATAGCCGTACCAACGGCGAATCTACGCCATCAGCCACATCTTGGAGCAACATGCAGACATTGATACGTGCCCCGGCTCTGCGTGCCATCGCGACGGAACGCTGTGCATGGAGCGCATGCCGCTGCACTTGCTCATACCGTGCCAAAAGCCATGTATAGAGTGCAGGGACGAACCGATTTGAGAGCACAATCACCCCATACCAGCCCAACCCTAATGCCCTCCCAGTATCACTGACTTTGCCGCAGTCGTGGAGCAGTGCCATGCCTATCAACACAGGCGTGGCCGTACCATCTTTATGCAACAGGTGGACCACATCGAGGGCGTGGCGTTGATCGTAGCGTGGCATTCGTCCAAACAACGGTTGCTCTGCTACGGTCAATTGGGTGGTAACGAAACGGCGCTCTGCGTTCGTCACACGCCCAGTTACTGCCCGCCATAATTGCCATAATCGGTAGAATATTCGCTGAAAATGCATACAATGCTCTGTTTTTTCATCCAAAACCAAATACACCACAAACCGGATCGGACATCCGCTGTTGCAGATAGTCGATTAAGTACATTAATCGAGAAATCCGCGCAATTTTTTGCCACGAAAGGGGTGACGAAGTTTCCGCAAGGCCACCGATTCGATTTGGCGAATCCGTTCGCGCGTAATTCCAAAGTTTTCGCCTACTTCTTCGAGTGTCCGAGATTGACCATCACTCAAGCCATACCGTAATTCGAGAATTTTGCGTTCGCGTTCGGGCAGACTCGCCAACACTTCTTCAAGTTCGCGACGGAGCATCAGGAGCTTGGCCGCTTCGACCGGTCCAGCGATTCGTTCATCCTCGATGAAGTCGCCCATGCGTCCTTCACCTTCTTGGCCCACTGGCATTTCGAGCGACAGTGGTTGCATGGACGCCTCAAGCGTACGTCGGATCTTGGTGGGGGTCATCCCCATGACTTCGGCGATTTCTTCGGGTGTTGGTTCACGTTGCATCGTCTGTTGCAATTTGTGAGCCGCTCGTTTCACTTGGCTTATAGCCTCACCCATGTGGACGGGTAATCGGATCGTACGGCTTTGATCCGCAATCGAACGGGTAATGGCTTGGCGAATCCACCACGTGGCATATGTCGAAAACTTGTGCCCTTTGGTATAATCAAATTTTTCGACTGCCCGCATCAGCCCAATATTGCCTTCTTGGACCAAATCCATCATGGTCAAGCCATTTGAAGTGTATTTTTTGGCAATAGATACCACCAAGCGTAGATTCGCTTGGATGAGGCTCTGGCGGGCTTCGTCACCTTCATTGACAAGGCGATCAAGCGGAACTCGTCGTAAACAACACTCGTTCGCATCAATATGGTCAACATATAATGACACCACGCGTTCATACAACGTATGTAACATGCGTTCATGAGCAAGCATTTCTGATTGGCTCGCAACATATATCCCTGCAATTTCGATCACACAATGTTCAATATCGCTGCGTAGATCATGGCGTAATTCGGACGCAACCACCCCAACCAATACACGCCATGCTTCGCGATCACTACTCTCTAAGATGCGAATCATCCGGTGATGGCGCAATAATTCATATACCCGCCACAACAGCGGTGCCTGTACTTGCAACCATTGCGTGAACATCTGCTCGACCGCAATCCGGTCAAGTCCATCATACAGTTCACTATTAAATTCACGACGTTTGTGATCATCGTGCAACCAATCATGCAGCTGTGTGATGACCCAATTCATCATGGGAGTTGCCGATGGTGCAATAAATTGACATCCCTGCGTGGGTACGACGCCGAGATTATTTTTGAAGATAGCCCAATCGATGTCAGGTTGATTGCTATACATTTGCGGCAAATCATGTTGACACAAATGCGCTGCCCATGCCATTGCTTGGACAGCCAGAATCGCCAATTCGTCTGCCCGTTTCGCTGACAACTTGCTCACCAACCGTTGCGCGCGGACTTTTTGGGCACGCTGCCCTACTTCAATACGATGCGCCAATACCACTTCGTCTGCGGCACGCAATAATTTAACTTTGCCGATTTCTTGGAGATACATTCGGACAGGGTCATCAAATGAAACTTCGATTGTGCTTATTGGCTCAATTACTTCCGTATCACTTCCGCCATCATGCAGAGGTTCATCAGCGCTACCACCGACCCACCCTGACCCGTCTTCTGACGGTTCCCCAGATGTTGACAGGAGGAGTTGACGATCATACGGGAAAGGCTCGATCGCAGCGAATCCTTCACCGAGCGGGTGCGTGGACAATTCCAAATCTGCTTGGGGTAATTGCGCAACAGCTGACACGCCAAATAATTGGCGTGCTTGCAACTGTCGTCGCACTGCATCCACGATTTGGGCATCACGACCATTTGTATATTGCAATAATACATCGACTAATAACGCTTGGGTATGAGCATTCTGAATAATCTGGTTGACGAGGAGATCAACAAGACTATCTGGCTCACTATGAATCTGCGCCATTTCTATTCCCTCACCGCAGCACGGTGGTATAGCATGCAAAAGTCAGCCGCAGGGTACATAGAAATGCATCAGAGTGGATATGAATCCGTACAAGACAAGCCCTGCTTGCCGCATTCCTAAGGGTACTATATCATTTACAATGGTGAAACGTCAATGTTTAGATTAAGAGAGGATGACTGTGACGGTATTCTATCAACGTGTGGCAAATGCCATAGCCAATCATAATAGTTTGCTCTGTGTCGGGCTTGATCCCGATATTCAGCGTATACCATCGCCACTCCGTGCCAATCCGGATGCCATCTTTCAGTTCTGTGCAGACATTATTGCAGCCACCCACGATGTGGTAGCTGCATACAAGCCCAATATTGCGTTTTTTGAAGCAATGGGAGTAAACGGCATCGACGTGTTGACCCGCCTGATGGCACTGCCACGCACAAATCTATGGATTCTCGATGCCAAGCGCGGTGACATCGGTAATACTGCCGTTGCCTATGCGAGCGCTGCATTTGACCATTATAAAAGCGATGCCATCACTGTCAACCCGTATTTAGGTGGTGATTCCCTCGAACCATTTTTACAAAACCCTGACCGTGGTGCTTTTTTGCTTTGTCGAACATCGAACCCAGGCAGTCGTGATATCCAAGAACTCATTCTCGCAGATGGGCGACCGTTATATATTGCCATTGCCCAAATGGCCGCCACTCAGTGGAACACCAACCGCAACGTCGGCCTAGTCGTCGGTGCGACCCAACCTGCCGCCCTTCAGGCAGTCCGCGCCGCTTGTCCCGATATGCCTTTTTTGCTTCCTGGCATTGGGGCCCAAGGGGGGGATTTGGCACTAGCGTTGACAGCCGGGCTCGACGCCCAGCACGCCGGCCTGCTGGTCAATCTCTCACGGAGTGTGCTGTATGCCGCCAGCGACAGTACGTATGCCAGTGCGGCACGTGCCGAAGCGATCCGTATGCGCGACGCCATCAACGCCATCCGCTTTGGCTAATCCCCGATGTGATAAGCAGAAAGCCGAGGCGTTGATCACGCCTCGGCTTTCTGCTTATCACATCGTAATTATGGTTGCAAATCACCACTAATTTCACGCGAGCGAGTTACAAACCAATGCACAATATTGCGGAAACGTGATTCGTGACCAATCATCAGATTCATCGTACCCGGTATATCACTACGCCGCGAAATTGCTGTCCCGCCCAAATCACGGGTCGTCGCATAGACCTCAAGTGGCTGATACATAATGATACTCGGCGCCAAATCAATCCAGCGTTGTTGGAATTCGGCATAGAGTTGGGTGCGGGTCTCAGGGTTACTTTCAACCCGAGCCAATGACAAGGCATCATCAATGATACTGTCTTGCAGCCCCGCATAATTACGCCCAATCCCGATTTGGCTCGAATGCCACAATTCATACACATCTGGATCAGAACCAAGGTGTTGCCACCCATGAAGCGCCATATCAAACTTACCTGTCTCAAGCCGTTTTTGCAAATCATCGCCATTGAGTTGGGTCACATGGGCCTTGATGCCAACGATACCGAGCTGCGCAACGATATCTGCTGCAGCCGCATTGCGATCAGGTGCCCCATCGACCAACAATTCAAAATCCAAGCGCAGCGGGCCACGTGAGCGAATACCGTCACTCCCTGCAGGATATCCCAACGTGTCGAGGGCTTTGGCTACCCGAACTTTGCTAGGGATATACCACACCGCGGTCGGACTATATGCCCACAACCCCGGCATGATCGGCGTATCTATTCGCGAAACTTGGCTAGCCAACACTCGCGTGATGAGATCTTCGCGGTCAATAGTTTGGGCTAATTGCTGGCGGAATTGCACGTCATCAAAAGGCGCATTACGCAAATTAAAGGTCAAAATCGTATACGCGTCAATTGGTACTGCGTGGCGTACAAATCCCCGTGGCACATTGTACGAACCCATACTCGCGGTACCCGCATATGCCAAACCACTTATGTCGCCTTTGGTGAGCGCCGCAAACGCAAGTTTTTCATCTGCATAAAACCGCAAAGAAATGGTGCCAATTAATGGCTTGCCGAGATGATAATCCGGATTAGCCGCTAATTCGACGCCATCACCCGTCACAGTCGTCACCTGGTATGGGCCGGTCCCTATTGGCTTCATACTGAATGGTGAACTTGCCCATTGCTCAGGGGTAATTGATGCAAGCATGTGGGCCGGTAAGATCGGCACTGTTGCATATTTCAAGAATGGGGCAAAAGGCGCTTGTAAACGACAGCGAATACTCCGCTCACCCGCACGCTCTACCAACACCGTCCGCCACACCGTCGCCAAACTTGCGGCGCCCGTGAACGCAGGACCTTGTACCGAACGCAACGTAAATAACACATCATCAACCCCAAATGATTGCCCATCGTGCCATTTCACGTCGCTACGCAAAGTAAATGTATACACGGTGCCAGACGTATCAATTTCCCACGATTCGGCAAGCCCTGGTTCGGGAGAACCATCGAAGCCAATCCGCACCAACCCATCAAAAACCAAGGCATCCACATCAGCAGCTGCTTGATCTTTGGAGGTATCACTCACCAGTGGGTTCAACGTGGTGGGCACGCCCACAATCCCCTCAATAAATGTGCCACCTGCAGTAGGGCGAGATACTGCGGCCCGTGATACCGCAAGGTATGACATCAGGCCCAGTACCAAAAACGAACTCACTACTGCGATGACAATTTGTATGCGTATGCGCCGTGACATGGCTGACTACAACAACCACAAACCAGCAGCCGGTTTGGCCGCACCAAATATCGGCAAACTTGCCACCAACGCCAAAATCAAAAACAGTACTCCAAGAATAATTGTTGCTTGGAACATGGTTTTTTCAAGGCCACGCTTGGTCTGATAAATTGACGAGGCATCACGTGATTGTAACCCGGCGTTACGTCCTTGTAATACCACCAAAAACGACAGTGCTGCTCCCAGCACAATCATAGCAATTGACAATGCGGTATCCATTGAATCAGCCTCCCTATCAATCATCGCAATCACGATAATCTGCACAACTATTTGGGGATTATATCATATTCATGGTTACCTATGTAAATGCATCGTCATTGTTCAACGCGCACCTGTTTGTATCCAAACATTCATTTTTGCGCAGGCAATGGTCGGGTAAATAGGAACGCACTCCCTATGTATATTATGTGTGTGTACCCATCATGGTACGATATACCCATCATAAACTCATCCAAAAAAGGAGTATCACAATGAGTGTCAATTGGCGCGGCGTAATCCCGGCTGTCACGACGCCCTTCAACCGCGATGACAGTGTCGACTATGGCTTTTATCACCAACATATTCAATGGATGCAATCCGCCGGTTGTGTGGGTGTGGTCCCGAGTGGCTCCCTGGGCGAAGGCGCAACCCTCAGCATAAACGAAAAAATCTCCCTCTACAAAACCGCCGTCTCGGCCCTCAATGGCCACGGCGCCGTCATCCCCGGCATCGCCGCCTTGTCTACTACCGAAGCAGTTTATATGGCCAAAGCCGCCTTTGATGCCGGTTGCAAAGGGTTGATGGTGCTCCCACCGTATGTCTATGCCACCGATTGGCGCGAAATGAAAGCCCACATCACTGCCGTTATCAGCGCCACCAATCTCCCCGTGATGCTCTACAACAATCCTCCCGCCTACAAAACCGACTTCACCCCCAGCCAGGTCGCCGAGTTGGCCAGCCAATACCCCAACCTTGTCGCCATCAAAGAATCTAGCGCTGATGTACGTCGTATCCACGCAATCCGTGCCTTGATCGACAACAGACTCGAATTACTCATGGGTGTTGACGACCTCATCGTAGAAGGAGTCAATGTCGGCGTTACCGGCTGGATTGCCGGCCTGGTCAATTCTTTTCCGCATGAATCCGTCGCCTTGTTTGACCAAGCGCTCGCCGTGGCCAATGGGCAGGGTGACAAAGCCAAACTCGCTACCCTGTATCATTGGTTTCTGCCATTGCTCCGCCTCGATGTAGTGACCAAATTTGTCCAGCTGATTAAATTGAGCCAAGAGATGGTCGGTATGGGCAATAGTCGCGTCCGTGCACCTCGGCTAGTGCTCAATGGCAACGAGCTCGCCGAAGCTCAGGCAGTTATCGCCCACGCCATTGCCACCCGCCCCACCCTGTAAATTGCGCCGACACTGTGCTCCGGTTAAACCGTAACTGGCGGGACGTCATTGACACAGCGCACAATCGGCGTGCCGTTGTACAAGTCGATGCCCGTCAGACTTCCATGCTCAATCCGCCACATCCAGTGATTTGTCAATGGTTGCTGCAACAAATGACACAACACGATTTGGATAGGCAAAGCCTGGGTCACGACCACCACCCGCTCCCCGGTCGCTACCTGCAACAGCCCTTGCCAGGCCGCAATTACCCGGGCTGCCACCTGCGCCAACGACTCGCCACCACTCGGCGGCGCATGCAACGGGTCGCGCAAGCGCGCCGCGCTGTCGCGTGAGGATTGCTGGCTCGCCTCGCGCCACGTCAACCCCTGCCACAATCCCATTTCTTGATCAGACCACATTGGCACCTGCACCACGCCACAATTATGCGCCACCGCAATCACGGCAGCACATCTAGATGGTGCGGCTTGGGGCGCACTATAGACCTGCGTGATGCGTTGGCGGCGCAACCCGCTCACCAGCGCTGCTCCCTGTAATTCACCATATGCCGTCAACGGACTATCGCTCTGACCCATAAAGCGCCGTTGTTTGTTGAGTTCACTCTGGCCCGCCCGTGCTAGCCAAATCGTCGTGCGCATCTGGATTCCTTTTCCAACACCCCCCTAACCACAATGTGCAGATGGGAGCGTACTTGTTAGTTACTACAACTTGCTACAGGAATCGACACAGTCACATCACGACTATTTATCCGCGGATCGATATTCAACACCAAATCTTTAATCACATATTGCGCTTCTTCGGCTGCCTTATCAAGCAACTTGATTTCACAGGCGCGTTTTTGTGCTTTCTCTTGACCATCTATTTGTGCACGCGCCGTATACGCGGCTTGGTCAGATTCTCTAAATAAATATTTTAATCCACCCTTATAAAAGCGATACCGTGTCTTATTCGCATCAATCGCTGGAGCTTCAAGGCGTGGGGCGGGTAGCACCACGGAAATTTTATTCGCATCATTGACCGTAACATTCATCAATGCTAAATCAAAACTCGCCCCAACCGTATACACCCCTTCCATGACAAACAATTGGCCATTATCCCACACCGGTAATTTATCTTCATCGCTATACGTCACAATGACATCCATGACTGACTCATAGGTAATCAACCGGCTTGCCGATCGCACACTTTGTTCAACAGCTTCCACTTTTACCACATACGTGGTTGGCGTTGGGGTCATTGTCGGCTGGGGTGTATTTGTAGCTGTAGGCGGCACAGTTGTGGCAGTAAGCGTGCTTTGGGGCATTGGTGTTGCATCTTGCGGTTTCGCAGGCGTTGGCTCTACCGACGTTTGGTTATCTTGCGGATTCAACTCTGACAGCAACCATGGTCGTACCTGGACACCATACGATGTTCGTAACAACACGATACACATCACGAAACCGAAAATAATCCATACCACGGACATTTTTATCGTATTCATCGGCGTTTCTCTTTCTCTGATTTTTATATTCTACTGCGAAACGCTACACGTACCGGCGTCAATCACCACATCAACCGATTCCAATGCCGGATTAAACGACTTAATCAGCTTCTCCAAATTCACCTGGGTGCGATCCGCTGCATCTTGGAGCAACGTGCTCTGGCATGCTTCATCTTTGATGTTGTTCACTGCCTGCAAACGCGCTTCTTCGGACAGCCGCACATCTTCATTCGATACAAATACCCCGTTTTCAACCTTGGCATAGGTCAAACGTTCGTCGATTTGTGGGTCATACAGCTTTGTTGGCGCCAAATGAATCACAAGCCGCTTACCGTCTGCACTGATGTCGATATCCTTTTCGTCAAACCCTTCCAGACTCGTCCCCGCCATCACCCTCCCCGCCGCCGTCATCTGCACTTTTTGCCCCACAAACGGCGCCATCCAATTCTCGGCTTCGGCGTTTTGCAATTCGAATTGAGTGGTAATCACGGCCTGCTTCATCATCCAATCATTCATGTTAGTAAGTTGACGTACAATGGTGCCTTTGTCCAACGTAATAATCGTCTGCGCCGGATCTTCACAAAGCAATTTTGGCTCGGGCACCATCGGCACGACCTGACTTATCGATCGCAAAAACTTCGGTAATTGACTTTCATGCATGTTTGATATCAATATTAACGACAAACCCAATGACAATGCCAACAACACACCATACAAATTTGTTCGTGACATGACGATTATTCCTTTCCTTCACCAAAAAACTAATCACAGTTTATACGTAATTACTGTTAACGCAGTTGCGGGTTTAAAATAGCAATTTTATGTTCATTTATGTTTGGCGTCATTGTATGACGCCACTATCGCACAGGTGGGAGTAGTAGAGATGAAGCCTGCTGCGTCTCTACTACTCCCACAAAAATCCCCCCATAGCTCCTATCGAGGAGTCATGGGGGGAGTGTACGAACCAGACTATTCGGCGGGAGGAGTAATGCCATTCACTGCAATCCGCTTAGGTTGGGCGTTGGCGCTCTTGGGGATGCGGACGGTCAAAATACCGTTGGCACTCGTGGCACTAATCTGATCACCTGCCACCGACAGGGGGAATTCGATGCGCCGGGCGACTGCAGTCACCGCGAATTCACGCAAATGGCGACGTTCGTCGTTTTTGTGATCGGCGGCAGTAGCCTCACCCTTGATGGTCAACGTGCGACCCACCAACGTGAGCTCAAACTGTTCGGGGGCGATGCCGGGGGCCACCAACTTGACGGTATAGCCTTGGGCATCTTCGCTGACTTCGATAGCGCCGGTGCTGGCGGGGCGAGCGGCATTGTGCATCAACATGTCAGCCATAGTGTAGATAGTCATGATCGTTTTCTCCAGTACGCGCTGGTCATTCCAGCGGGGCGATTAACGTATCTACACTATACCCCGCCGTGCATTAGAATCACGTATACACCGTATTGGCGTTGTATTGGCGTTGTATTGGCGTTATGTTGGCGAAGTATTAATGCCGGGCCACACCCGTTGCGGTGGGATGACGACCTTGACCACATCACCCACGGCAATTTCACCAATCCGCTCGACCCACGCCGTAAAGCCACGTTTTTCTTTGGCGGCTTTGACGAACCGGGAAGTCAATTTGGTATCGTTGTAGTGTGTAGCAATCACTTGACCAGGACCAATGCAGGGCTGATTTTCCCAATCAATCACGAGCGATGCTCCTGAAGGAAAAATCAGCCGGGTGGCGGGGGGCAACAGCGTCAGATGGGGAATCCCGGCGAACACCATGTTGGCGCCCAACCATTCGGGGCGGATTTCGGACAAGGCGAGGGTTTGGGCGGTGGCCGCCAATTCATCGGCCGCCACAATCGTGACTTGGCGTTCGTTGCGGATTTGGCTACCACGGCGGTAATGGGGCACCCGCACATCGGCCGTGCGGGTTAGCCCAGCGTGGCTATCGCCTACCACACCTTGCCAATCCAGCATCAACGTCGGCACCGGGCGGGTAACCAGTGTGCCGGCAATATCCCCGATCGCCAGCCACGTCACGGTGGCCGTCAATTGTAGTTTGGGCATCACGCGCTCCTTTTTGTGACCTCTGTCAGTTGCTAGGTTATTCCTATGCGTCGATTTTGTGCCATGCCACCAACGTCCCCGCCACCCAGGTAGGATCGGGGGCTTTGTAGAGGGCGGCGGCGTCACTGGCAATGATGTCGATGATTTCGGGGCGCATCGGACCACGCACTGCCCGCATCACTTGGCCAGCATCGCGGTGGTC
>CALQBW020000059.1 GCA_943328915.2 Singulisphaera sp. GP187
GAAATCTTCGATGTTCATGTTACCCTCCATGACGCCGATCGGCGTATACACGTTGTAAGGCGGTAGTTACATGCGGTGGCACGAGCCATGATACATCAGCACCAAGTGACGCGAGTTCGCGGACGCGCGTTGAACTGAAATAGGTGTATTGGTGACTCGCCATGAAAAAAACTAAATCAATGTCAGGGGCAAGTCGCTGATTGACTTGTGCCATTTGAAATTCTGATTCAAAATCATTGGCAGCCCGCAACCCACGAACAACGACACTTGCACCGACGCTGCGCGCGTATTCGACGGTAAGGGAGCTGTATGTTTCTACGCGGATTTTGGGCATGCCTGACACCGCTTTACGCAAAAAAGCGACCCGATCAGCAGTAGGAAACAATAAACGTTTGTCGGGGCGATCAAATACTGCCATGATGATGGTGTCAAATAAATGTGACGCCCGTTCGGCGATATCGAGGTGCCCATTGGTGACGGGATCAAAACTCCCTGGATAAACAGCAATTGTCACGCCTCGGCTCCTTCTGTGTCAGGGGTGGTGTATAACGTAAAACAAGACCCCCCAAATTGGCGAAAATCACAGCGGCTATATTTTCCGTACTGCCCAGCGAATTCGACATGGATTGAATGCCCAATAATAAATATACCACCAGGCACCAAAATATCAGCATCAATCACGAGGGAAACAGTATCGTGGATTTGCGGATCGGCATACGGGGGGTCCATCATGATTAAATCATAGCGTTCACCGGTTTTGTGTTGTTGCAAAAACCGCGCCACTGGTTGTTGGTACACTTTGGCCTTTAGGATGAGTTTGGTATGGGTCAAGTTTTCTTTAACGACCTCACATTCGGCGGCTTTTTGTTCGACAAAATCAGCCCAAGCCATACCGCGTGACAAGGCTTCGATTCCAATTGATCCGGTCCCCGCATACAAATCTAATACCTTGCCATGGAGTGCGCCGTAGCCAGTGAGAATCGAAAAGAGCGATTCTTTAACACTGTCGAGCATTGGACGTGTCCCTGTGCCTTTGGGTCCTTTAAGGTGATGACCTTTTGCACTACCAGTAATAACGCGCATATATTACCGTCCAAATTGCAGTCGGCGAATCAAATTAATCGGAAGATTATGCTCTAGCATTTGGCGTTGTGTCAAGCTTATATCATAATTCACACGGCCAAAGGTTAATTCGTGTAATTCAGTGTCGATAATGGCATATGCCGCCCGAGGGTCACCATCGCGTGGTTGACCGACACTCCCAGGGTTGATGAAAAAACGCTCACCGTCTTTGAATGCTATTACATCATTACGCGCAGGCATTAACGGCCCGACGATCTGCCCATCTTTTTGACGGCGAATGTATATTTGCACATGTGAGTGCCCAATAAAGCAAACTTGCGGGTTGAAATTTTGCCAATTCGCGGCAGCTTGACTCGGTTGTAACAGATATTCCCAGACAGGGTCGAGTGGGCTGCCATGCACGATGTAGTATTTGAGCGGATCGATGGCTTTTGCAAGTGGTAAGTCCGATAAAGTTTTGCGATGATCTGAGGTAAGCTGGTTGCCATTCCAGATATTTGCTGATTTTGCATCAGGATTAAATTCATCGATATTGACTTGGGTACTTCCGATGCAGGCTAAATCATGATTCCCGGCTATCATGACACTGTTGAGCGCCAACATCCGGTCCATACATTCATTGGGACGGGGTCCATACCCGATCGTGTCGCCTAAATTCCAAATCGCATCATATTTACCATGTGCATCTGAGAGCACTGCCTCGAGTGCCACATAATTCGCATGAATATCAGAAATTACTAAAACACGCATAACGCTACTTTCGTCGTCGTGGTTGTTTAACTATTGCGAATTAATGTTACTATATAGTATAGTAAAATCAACTTGCTTATATTGACAAAAATTAGGGAGCATGCCATGTCAGATGGTGCGAAGCACTGCCCGTATGTGGGACTAAAACAAAACCGTTCTATCCAGTTTTCGACGCCTACTGCTGAGCACCGTTGCTATGTGAGTGGCGATGCGATGGATATTCCTGTAGATCAGGCAAGTTATTGTCTATCGCAATTTCATACCCAATGTCCATTATACATGGGAAGTAATACAGTTCCCAAAAAAACGTGCCACCTGCTCCTAAATCACGCAATCCAGCCAACGAAAGTACATTTGTTCCCAAACGCGATGATAGTGATTCGGTATATTTTCGCGAAACAGGTGCGGATAAAGAATATGCACCGGCTACGGCTCCGCGTATGCCTATGCGCGCGAAATCAGCGATACCTCCCACAAATTATGGTGTTTTATATGGCGCACTGATAGCAGTGTTTGTTCTTGCGGGAGCAATTTATTGGTTTGCGGGCACAATTTTGAAAACCAAATCTGACGATATCAGTAGTGTAGTGGGCACTGAAATCACCGCGACAACGCAAATTTTTGAGCTCTTACCGACGGCCGTGACCACTGCCACACTCGCGCTGGTTCCAATGACTGTAACGGTTGTACCTCCGCAAGCAACCGCGTTGCCAGTAATCGCAGGTGCGAGTGCCACTGCGCGCCCCACTGCACGAACAGTAATTACGAACACTGCATCTGCTGAGGTAGCAACGCAAGTAACGAATGCACCTGGCGGGGGCAATATTGTTCCTACCGCAACTGCAGATGCACAAACAATGCCGTTGTTACTCTATTATGGGGATGCAACAGGCAGCGTCTTTGTGCCGGTGCAACGGTCGCTTAAGATTGTTGGGAAGCGCGTTGCAGGCACGGCGATCGGTGCGTTGATAGAGGGGCCGAAAGGGAGTTTACAACGGTTAATTTTGCCGGGAGTAATTGTCAAATCGTTAACTATCAAAGACGGCACAGCGATTGTTGACTTTGATCGCCGACCAACAGGCGCCGGTGATGTCCGTGGTTTTGTTTCGTTGGTAATGACATTGACTCAATTTACTACGATTCAAAATGTGAAATTTCAAATCAACGGTTCAGATATCCCTCCAGAGAACGGTATTCCGTCCGGACGGACAATGATTAATGTATTGAATCCAGATAATTTGGGCAGTGATGCATTGACGGTAACGCTCTACTTTGTAGCAAATGATGGATTGCACGACGTTCCAGTCACTCGTTTCGTAGCCCAAACGAGCAATGTGATTGGTGCGGCTGCCCAAGCATGGCTGGCTGGGCCCGGGCAATACGGTAATGCTTTGCGACGTACTGCACCTGCAGCCACCCAATTACGCGGAATAAACATTCAAAATGGTATTGTGACCGTCGATTTGACCCAACCATTTGCTGATGTGACTGATCGTCCCGGTGCGATACGCACCTTGGTCGAAACGTTGACAGAAATATCTGGTGTCAAAAGCGTACAAGTGTTGATCGAAGGCAAATCGATTGGTGAATTTTTGGGGAATGAGTATAACAGGGCATTTGAAGCGCGCGTGATTAATCCGGAGTAAAAAATTTACGTATAAAAAGGGAGGCACAACAAATCTGGCCTCCCTTTTTTTGATGCTATACCGCACGGAGACGTTCGTACCACGCCTGGAGCGCCTGATTGTCCAGGGCAAATGGTGGGGCATCGGCAAACATCAAGGCATCGAGGGCGGCGATGATGAGTGGATCATGCACGATTTCGTCGTCATCATCGTCGCCTTCGTCATCGTCGCTATCGAGTAGGGCAGCATCGATCATGCTGTCGGCATCATCACTGTCGTCGAGGTCGGCGGTATCGAGTGAATGGTAGGCTTTGAGGGCCCATTGGGCGAGCTGAGTGATAGTGGCAGCACCGTTTGTTGTTAGCGCAATTGCATGGACGATTGCATTCCGAGCCGCAGCAGGCTCGAGTGGGGCTAGATTGCTACTCGGGAGCATATGTGGTATCCCTTCAGCTTCAATGAATGATCGGTATTTTGCGGTAAATCAGTACTTAATGATCGTGGAATTCCGAGATAGTATGGGGTTGCGAATCAGCGGCTGGCGAACGGATTCATGAATTACGGTTAACTCAACCATACCTTCGGACAATATCAATGACAATGAGTGTTTATTATTCGAATGGTTCAAACCAGAATGCTGTGCCAAAATTATTAACAAAATAGTAATTCTTGGGGTGAAAAATGTACTTTGAAGGTCGGATATCCGTTCAACCAATTAAATGAATTCCCCATATTATGTGTTATGCGCAGCACATTGTGCTTTGGCATTGCCACCGAAAACCCACATACGGATGAATGGAATGCATAAACGCATCATATCTGCTGTTACAGATATGATGCGATAGGCTATTTACCGAAAATAGAAGTCCCATTCATCCAACCCTGAATATCGCTGACCGTCACGATAACCATAAGTGCCATCAGCAGGCCAAAACCAACCATGTGAACAAGTGATTCACGTTCAACGGGGATGCGGCGCCGGCGAATAAATTCAAACAACGCAAACAAGATATGACTTCCATCAAGGGCGGGAATTGGCAACAAATTAAAAATTCCGAGGTTGATGCTAATAAGTGCCATCCAATTTAAGTAACCTTGCCAGCCATCACGATCGATGATTTCGCCGGTGCCGCGGGCCATCCCGACGATACCGGTCATGCCAGCGTTTTCGATTTGCGGGGCGAGACCAAGTAATCCTTTGATCCATGATTGCAGTGATTCAATCATCAGGCCGGCAATGGTAAACGTCCGTACGGTGCCGTAGCTGATGGCTTGACCGAGATCGGCAGGCGTTGTCGACGTCCGATTGGCATAGGCGAACCCAAAGCCCGCAGGGCTTGTTTTGCCATTAATCGTCCATGGACCAGGAGTGATTTGTAGGGTGAGGGGTTGGCCATCACGCAAAATTTCGACGGGGATGGGGGTACCCACATTGGCTTTGGCGATATCGCCGATTTCGGTGCCAACGGTGATTTCTTCGCTATCACCAATCCGCAACACGACGTCGTTGGCTTGCAGGCCGGCAGTGGCGGCAGGGGTATCAGCATATACTTGGCTGACGACGAGTCCAGTATCGGCGGTTTCGATGCCATTGGCGAGGGTGAGCCCCGTGAAAATGGCAATGGCAACGATGATGTTCATCAACGGGCCAGCCAGCAACACCGCAATCCGCTGGTAAATAGGAGCTTCGCGTAGGCTACCGATGCCATAGCTCGAATTATCGCCAACACCACTAAAACGGACGAAGCCCCCAATCGGGAGCCAGTTGATGGTGTAGCGAACGCCCTTGCGTTCGGCAATGGTTATTGCCCTCGGGGGGAATCCAATGCCAAACTCATCAACAGCAATACCAAACGCCCGTGCGGTAGCAAAATGACCTATCTCATGGGCGAGTACCAAAATGCCTAACAAAAAAAGGAACGCAATAATTGCGATTATTCCACTCATCTTTGCCTCTTTTCAAAATGAACAACCAAGGAGTCCCTGCCATCTTTTACGCAATCGACAATATCATCCAGAAAATTCAATCCACGAGATTATTGTAGCGAATTTTGGCAATATTGACGTGAGGAATCGGTGAGTTTTTGTGATGGAGTTACGCGAACCAAATGACGAGGTAATAGACAATAGGAAGCATAAACAGTACGCTGTCGATGCGGTCGAGCATCCCGCCGTGGCCTGGCAAAATACTGCCGGCGTCTTTGACGCCGAGTTGTCGTTTGATTTGCGATTCAGCCAAATCCCCGAGTGGTCCGATGATCCCAGCGATGATGCCGATGGCGGCACCACCCCACAGCGGGATGGGCAGACCAAGCAGTGGGACGCAACCGATGCCGGTGGCTACGGCGCCAAGTAGGCCACCCACGCTCCCCTCCCAGGTTTTTTTGGGGCTGATATGCGGAGCGAGTAAATGTTTACCAAATCGTCTGCCACTAAAGTAGGCAAAGGCATCGCCGAGCCATGTGGTAGCGAGGGTGAGGACAATCCAGGCGACTCCAGGGGCAATCCATGTTGACAAAAGGCCTGGCTGGAGTGGGGTGGCGATGGCTCGCATGGGAATGATGTACGAAAGCAAGTAGATAACGTAGAGTACGCCACTCATGGTTAATGCCCACGCCGTCAAGACGTGTTCTTCGTGAGCCCGCAACAGGGCCACAATTAACGATGTAATCATGCCAAAGGCAATGACCGCTTCAACTAGTAGATGCCCACTACTGGTTTGATACCAGGTGGCGGCAATAATGCAGGCTGCGAAGCCAAATCCAAATCGCGTAAATGGAGTATAGCCGCGTTGGGCGAATGAATCATATAGCTCATACAACCCAATCATGCCAGCGATAATCATGACCAGAGTGGTTGACCACAAGTCCCACCAAATTGCCGCTACCAAAATCGGGAGTAATGGCAAGATGGTAAGCACGCGCTGGCGTACAGAATTATTAGGGCTTTGCATTCAGTCCACCAAATCGTCTATCGCGGTTGCCATAATCAGCAACTGCTTGCATGAGGAGTTGGGGTGTGAAATCTGGCCAAAACACTGGGGTTGTCCAATATTCGCTATAAGCTGCTTCCCAAATCAAAAAGTTTGATAAGCGCCATTCACCGCTTGTGCGAATGATAAAGTCCGGGTCTGGAATGCCATTTGTTGAAAGGTGGGCTGATATTAGTGCTTCGGTAACGGCTTCAGGCTTGACTCCACTCGCAACAATTTGTTTGACGGCAGTGACGATATCTTGACGACCACCATAATTAAATGCGACTGATAAGGTAATTCGTTTGCAATCACGGGTGGTAGCAACTGCCTTGGTGATTTTTTCTGATAGATGGGGATTAATACCTTCAAAAGAACCGAGGTGATTAATCCTGACATCTTCTTTTTTCAGATTTTCTACTTCGTGGTCGAGGAATTCGGCGAGTAGCGACATTAAGCCTTGCACTTCAAGTGATGGCCGGCGCCAATTTTCGGTAGAAAAGGCATATAACGTCAAATACGGCACACCAAGATCGGCAGTGGCGCGAATAATCGGGCGTAGATTCTCGACACCAGCACGATGCCCGGCATGGCGTAATTTGCCCTGTTGTTTTGCCCATCGGCCATTGCCATCCATGATGATGGCAATGTGCTTGGGTAGTGCTGTCTTGGGTTGCGGTGCCGTAAATTCATTCATCTAAAATTAGATCTCCAGCACTTCGGCCTCTTTGTTGGCCCCGATATGCTCCAATTCACGGGTTGCTTTTTCCATATGTTCTTGGAGCTTTTCGCCACCACGACGTTGATCATCTTCGGTAATCATTTTTTCGTTTTCGAGTTGTTTGAGATCATCAAGTGCTTCACGCCGGACATTACGGAGCGCAACTTTGCTTTCTTCGACACGGGTACGCACTTGTTTGACCAATTCCTTGCGGCGTTCTTCATTGAGTGGCGGCAAATTGAGTCTGATGATGCGGCCGTCGTTATTGGGGTTGAGTCCTAAGTCGGAGATTTTGACGGATTTTTCGATCGCTTTAATCATGCTCGTGTCAAATGGCTGGATAGCGATTGTGCGCGCATCTGGCGTTGAAATTGTCGCGAGTTGATTCAGTGGGAGCAAATCGTCATACGCCTCAACAGGCATATTTTCTACAAGCGATATCGAAGCACGACCGGTACGAATACTAATCAGCGTATGGCGCAATGCCTCGGCTGTTTTTTTCATGCGGCTTTCAGCCTCACGAAGAACGTCGTTAACCATAATTATTCCTTCCCATTACTAACCAGTGTACCGACATGTTCACCCAAAACGATGCGACGAATGGTGCCGGTTTCGTTGGGATTAAAGACGATAATGGGGATATTGTTATCCATGCAAAAAGTCAACGCTGTGCTGTCCATTACGGCTAGCCCTTGGCGCAACGCATCCATGTAGGTGAGGTTGTCGTAGCGGGTAGCAGTTGCATCTCGGCGAGGGTCAGCCGTGTATACGCCATCTACGCCGTTTTTTGCCATTAAAATGACTTCAGCACCAACTTCGGCGGCACGGAGTGCTGAAGCTGAATCGGTACTAAAATAGGGGTTTCCGGTCCCTGCGGCGAGGATAATTGCACGATGTTTCTCGAGGTGGCGGGTAGCACGCCGACGTAAATACGGTTCTGTGACTTCATCCATTTTGATGGCAGTCATAGCGCGCGTATGGACGCCTTGGCGTTCGAGGGCATCTTGTAAGGCGAGGGCGTTGATAATCGTTGCCAACATGCCCATATAGTGTGATTGTGCTGGGTCCATTCCGAGCGAAATTGCCTTGGGGCCACCTCGCCAGATATTCCCACCACCCACGACGACAGCAACCTGCACACCTAATTCGTGAATTGAGCGAATTTCTTTGGCGAAATACTCGAGCACGGTTTGATCGATTGTCTGCTCATGGTCTCCGGCGAGTGCCTCGCCGCTCAATTTCAGCAGAATCCGTTTGTACTTTGGTTTCATCGTCATGGTGCGATACACATAGCGTGGAGGTAATTTCTCACCTCCACGCTATGTATGTTTAACCTCCGATTTCGTAACGAGTAAATCGTCGGATTAAGATGTTTTCACGTAATTTGGCTACTGCCGCTTGAATCATATCTTCGATGGTTTGTGACGGGTTTCGCACATAGGCTTGTTTGAGCAATACGACTTCTTCATAGTGCTTGGCGGCGGTCAACCCACTCGCCGTAACTTCTTCCGCAGGAACTTGCTCATGAGTAATGTATTTGGGGTTGACTGCGGCAACGTGCATTGCAATATCTTTGGCAAGTTGGATGAATTCAGGGGTGCGGGCGACAAAGTCGGTTTCGCAACTGAGTTCAATCATGGCCGCCATCCGGGCGCCATTGTGCACATAAATCTCCACGCGACCTTCTTTGGCATCGCGATCTTTGACTTTGTCGCTGACTTTTAGGCCACGTTCGCGCAATAATTCAATTGCTTTATTCATGTTGCCATCAGCCTGTGACAAAATGTCTTTGCATTCTTTGATACCGGCGCCGGTGCGTTCACGTAATTCTTTGACCATTTGGGCGGAAATCTCTGTCACCGTCGTTCTCCTTATTTCTTGATAAGCTAATGTCTGTGAGAAAGCGGGAGGGTAGTGCTTGTCACCACGCTCCCGCACTGCTGAAAGTCGAAATTATTCTTTGTCGGCAACGACGGGTGCATCTGTAGCTTCCATCATGGTAGCTTGTGAGTTCCCGTGATCACTGCGCAGGGATTCGCGGCGATTTTGACCTTCGATGGCTGCATCAGCAATCCGGCTTGTAATCAAGCGGATGCTCCGGATCGCATCGTCGTTACAAGGCACGACATAATCGATGTTATCGGGGTCACAGTTGGTATCGACCATAGCCACAATCGGGATGCCAACTTTGAGGGCTTCAGCCAATGCCAACGTTTCTTTGTGAGGATCAACAATGAAAATAGCGCTTGGCACGCGTTCCATGTTTTTGAGCCCACTGAATACTTTGTTGAGCTTCTCGATTTCTTCGTTCCGTTTTTGGGCTTCTGCCTTGGTCAAACGGCTAAAATCACCACGATCGCGTTGGGCTTCGAGGTCAGCCATGTAGCGTAAGCGGCGACGAATAGTAGAAAAATTAGTTAAGGTACCACCTAACCAACGTTGGATGATGTACAACTGATTTGAACGGGCAGCTTCTTGTTGAATGGTCTCTTGAGCCTGCTTTTTGGTGCCGACGAAGAGAATCTTACCACCAGCGGCGACTGTTTCGACCACATAGTTGTAGGCACTATTGAGCCCGTCAACCGTTTGTTGGAGGTCAAGGACGTGGATGCCATTACGAGCCCCAAAGATATAGGGCTTCATTTTGGGATTCCAACGGCGGGTTTGGTGACCGAAGTGGGCGCCGGCTTCAAGCAGGGCGCGTAATGAGGCAATGCGACTCGTGTTGTCCGTCACTGGGAACTCCTTTTTTGATACGTTTCTTCTACGTAACCGCCACTTCTGTCACGCTGGGTGAGACGCCATAGGCGCAGGATTCACCACAATCGAGAAGTGTGTGTCGTTTGCATACCAAAATGAGTATAGCATATCAATGGAGTGAGGGGCAAACGCAAATTACGCATCTGGGTTAGGTGATTGTGGGTTGTGACGATAGCGAAAATCGCAATGACTCGCTCCTTGCATGATGGTTTGCGTACGGGTCAACCGAATATCCGCGTTAAACCCTTCGATTAAGGCATAATCGCGATTGCAGGAGAGAATCTCGCCTAATTCTGGAACACCGAGGCGCTGATATAACTCGGCATAACGACATTTGATGACATTAAATCCAAATGCCTCTGGTGTACGTTCGACAACGTCGATGCGCAATGCGTCATCTTTCGTCCAGTGTTCCAGACTCGATTCAAATTCAGCCAATCCACACCCACCAAATTCGCCAGTCAAATTGTTGCCTTGTTGGTGCGCCATTGCAATGATCTGTTCACGGATAATCCCAATCACTTCGGCGCGGTCAAATTTTTCACAAAGTGCGGTGATAATGGGCGCCAACATGCGTGCTTCGATTTCGCGGCGAGTCAAGATGCCAATGCGGTTCAAGGTATCGGGTGAGGTCATAATCTTCTCCTGGGCAATCACGATGCACTGAATTCACGCTATACTAACGCCAAGAATACACACATGCGGAGAACCGATGATGCAAACAACTCCCGAACAACGAGTGAAGCGTGGCTGTAATTTTATTATACTCTTGACGGCGATTTTGGCGGCCATCAATGCCTCGGCAAATGGTATAAATAGTATTTACACGCAGATATTTTTTGGCATATTTGTCCTCGCAATTATTGCTTGGATTGGTGTCCGACGAACTTAATTGGTGCAATTGTAAAAAATCATCTGCAAGAAGAGGCACATAATGACAAACCAACGTTTTTATCATATCGGTTTTGGGATTGACGATTTTGCAGGGCATCATCCAAAAATGGCGTTGATTTCTGGTGATCCCGAGCGAGCGGCCTTAATTGCACATAATTATTTACAGGGTGCGCGCACATTGTCAGATCACCGTGGTTTGCATAGTTCATTAGCGTTTTTGCAGAATGGCACACCGGTGATTTCGGCAACCAGTGGCATGGGAGCGCCGTCATTGAGCATTGTGGTCAATGAATTGGTTCAGGTGGGAATTACCACAATCATACGGGTGGGTACCTGTGGTTCGATTCAGCCACATGTAATGCCTGGGCACGTCGTGGTGTCGCAAGCTGCATTGTGTCGCCAGGGAGCTGCAGCAGACATTGCACCACTTGAATTCCCAGCGGCAGCTGACCCATACGTCACCATTGCCTTGATGAATGCCGCCAAAGCCCATCAGATCCCTGCACATATGGGGGTAACCGCTTCCGTCGATACATTTTATGAAGGCCAAGAGCGCCATGTCTCTGCAAACCCACATTTGTTGCGAAAAAATATTGGCGCGACTGCAGAATATCAAAACCTGCGGATTGTGAATTACGAAATGGAAGCGGGCACGTTGTTCAAAATGGGTTTGGTGTATGGCTTCGCTGCAGGGTGTGTGTGTGCGGCTGTTGCGCAACGTACCAATGCCGAAACAATCGTGCTCGACCAAAAAGCCGAAGGAGTAGATCGGGCTATTCGTACGGCGGTGGCTGCAATGGAATTATTGGCTAGCTAATTGTGCGAGGGCTGTGGCTATCTCTTCGACGTCGGTAGTTTCGTAATTGCTCAAAATTATCACAGTAATATCGTTGGCGGTGAAATTGCCGAGGAAGGTACGGATCCCGCTTGCCATGCCGTCGTGATGGACGACCTGCATCCCCCCCAGCGGGTAGAGCATCACGCCCAAGCCGTATTGCTTGCGTTGCGGGGTGCGCATCAATGCTAAAGTATCGACATGGAGCACCCGGCCTTCGGCCAATGCCCGATCCCAACGAAATAAATCATCGACCGTTGAATAAAGCGCACCTGCCGCGTCGAGCGTCGACGCATCAATCGTACCGGCTACGACACCACGGCGAAACCACCCATGGGCGAGACTGGGATCATTACCGGAACGACTATGGTCGTAACCGGTATCGTTGAGACCCAGTGGTGCAGTGATTTCGTCACGGATGAGGTCAGCATATGGTGTTCCTGTCACATATTCGAGGATGGCACCGAGGACGACATATCCAGAATTCGAATAGTGAAAAGCACTGCCTGGGGTAAATTGCAAGGGAATATTACGAAAACGGGCAATAAGTTCTTCACGCGTCGTGGGGATTGGTGCTGTCGTGTCAAAACCGCTTAATTCGGTGTAATCGGGTATACCAGAAGTATGTGACAACAAATGGCGAATGGTAATCTGGCCCCACGCCAGTGGGCAGGCTTCGATGTAATTGCACATTAGATCATCAATATTGAGCCGACCCTGTTCGTGGAGGCGCAATACCAAGGTAGCGGTGAATTGTTTCGATAATGAGGCAAGTCTAAAACGCGTTGTGGCTGTAATATTGGCCGTATTATTGGCCATCCCGTATCCATGACGGAGCAATATCTGACCGTGGCGTGCCACGAGGACACTCCCACTAAAAACTCCTGCGGTCACCAGATAATGCATGTGTTGACCAAATACTGTGTCATCTCCCACCGATCCTACTTCGATGGGATCGAGCACTGGTGCTTGGGCGTCATTTTCAATTGGTAGAACAGCGATGGCCGTTTGGGTAATCAGAGGATGAATAATACGAGACGTGCCATCGGGGGTTACAGTGGGCAAATGATAAAAGTTATTATCTGGATTGGTGTTTGGAAACCTGCCGTTATTAATAAATAATGATTCCGTGCTACAGCTACTGCAAGTAACTGCCAAAATTAATGCAATTAACAGGTTGCGCATAAGTGTGTTGAACTACTCGTGGTGCGGATTTGACTACGGTATAAATCAAGCACGTCACAGCCTATATTGCTCCAACCGTAGCGCTGGGCTCGTTCGCGAGCTGCCAAGCCTAAATTGTGAGCAAAATGAGCATCGCTGAGGACACGCACTAAATTGGCGGCGAGGGAATGTGCATCGTCGGGCATGGTCAACAACCCATTGACACCATCATTAATGATGGTGGCTGGGCCTCCAGCATTGGTTGCAATTACTGGCCGACCGCTTGCAAGTGCTTCGAGGGCAGCCATCCCGAATGATTCGTAATGTGATGGCATGGTGACAATATCTGCGGCGGCGTGATAAAGAGACAATTGACTTTGGGGACGAGCACCAATGAATTTAATGGCATTTCGGATGCCTAATTCGGTGCGAATTTGGTCAAGACGGCGTTGCTCGGTATTCCACAATTCTGGTTGCTCATCGCTGTCACCTCCAATCACCACTGCAGTGGTGTCAGCGAGCTGAGGAGATTGATGTCGCACAAGCGCAATGGCACGGATAAGTGCATCAATGCCTTTCAGCGGTTCGATCCTTCCAATGAGCAACACAATTGGGGTGGGTTGGGCTGGAAGCCCCAACGCGGCACGCGCATCTGCCATATCTTGAGGATGAAACCGGTTCAGATCAACCCCACACGGGATTATTTTGATGCGGTCAGGGACGGCTTCATAATGCCATACCATCTGTTGGAGATCGAGGGGGGTTGCCGCCACGATCGTATCAGCTTCACGCATCAGGCGTCCTTCGAACGCGATGCGTTGGCTCGTTTCGCGTTCTTCATCGCTCCGCGCAACATGGTTTTTCATGGCGCCGAGGGTATGAAACATATGAACCAGCGGGATCCCCCACGCTTCTCGGAGGGCCAGCCCAATGATGCCGGACACAAAATAGTGACTATGGATAATATCGTAATGAATATTGTGTTGTTGGGTGTAATTTTGCATTCCAGCAACGAATTCTGTCTGGTAATTCAAGACACGGTTTTTGTCATAAGGCGCTTCAGGTCCCGCAGGCAACGTAATCAAGGTAACATTTCGTTCAACGACTGTGATTCGCGGAGAATGAGGATCTTGACTGCGGGTAAAAATATCAACAATAATACCTCGGCGACCAAGTTCGCGACTGAGTTCACGAACGTACACATTCATTCCCCCGGCTTCTTTGCCTCCGAGACCTGCTAATGGGCTGGTGTGCACACTTAACATCGCAACGCGCATTTTGTACTCCCGTGCTTCGCTCCCGTTTGTTATTTATTCGTACGCAGCAGTGACCTAATCAGATGTGAACCGATTTCTGCGGATCAATTATGGAGCTTATCAAACGAGCACCAAATAACATCAGTAGTATAAATCAGTTTTCTGATAATGTTGTGAGAAGTATTCGTGCACAAAAAAATACCACATGGGAGAATTGGCTCGTAAATCAATCTAAACCATCATATTGAATTCGCTAGCAAGTTTTTTAATGGAAATTAACTGCATCATTCCTTACAAAAACCTTATCGTTGGTGGGGAATCAGAATGCGCCGATTTGACCAATGGAGAAAAAATATTGCCAGGCATAAAAATGCGTACATTATTCTTGTGCGAATATGCTATGGATGGGCAATTCTGTCATTGGCTCGGTCGTAGGCGCACAATCAACCACAGACAGGCAGACCAGGTGTGGTGGTGCGGATACGATACACAGAGGTGCGGGCGGTGATGTAAAGCGTCTGTAAGTCGGCATCACCCCACGCCAGATTGGCAGGTAATTCGGGCATTGCAACAATCCCAATCAAATCACCATGTGGCTCAAATACCCAAATGCCAGTAGCACCAGCAACATACAAACGGCCGGATTGGTCGACTTTCATCCCGTCGGGTGAACCAGGCTGTGGGTGGTCCATATCGAATAGAGTGTGACTATTGGATAGGGAGCCATCACTGTTCATTGCAAACGCACGCACATGCCGCCGGCGCGAATCGCCGATGTAGATGGTTTTTTCATCGGGAGCAAACGCCAGCCCATTTGGACGGTCGAAATCAGTGCCGACCAGTACCATTTGACCATTTGGATGGACGGCATAGACGCCGTTCAGTGGCTGTTCGCGTTGGGATTCTTCGATGCCA
>CALQBW020000060.1 GCA_943328915.2 Singulisphaera sp. GP187
CCGCTGCGCACGGCGAAGTCGCCCTGCAAGCCATCGCCGCCGGCAAATCGGTCTACAACGAAAAACCCCTCGCCGTCGCTCGTGCCGACGCTCAAAAAATGCTTAGCGATGCCAAAGCCAAAGGCGTGCGCGTCGGTGGCGCGCCTGACACTTTCCTTGGAGCCGGTTTACAAACCTGCCGCAAACTCATCGATGATGGCTGGATTGGTCAGCCCATCGGCGCAACTGCCTTTATGATGGGTCGTGGTCCCGAAGCCTGGCACCCCAACCCCCACTTTTTTTACCAGCCCGGCGCCGGTCCCATGTTTGACATGGGTCCCTATTACTTGACCGCCTTGGCTACCCTGCTCGGACCGGTCACACGCGTCAGCGGCTCAGCCCAGATTTCGTTTGCCGAGCGCACCATCACCAACAATATTCAATACGGCGAAAAAATCCCCGTCAACACACCCACCCACGTCGTCGGTGTCCTCGACTTCGCCAAGGGTTCCGTGGCTAGCATTATCACCAGCTTTGATGTGTGGCATAGCACCTTGCCCTGGCTCGAAATTTACGGCAGCGAAGGCACCATGCTCGTCCCCGACCCCAACAACTTTAGCGGAGTCATCAAGGTGCGCCGCGCCGGCGACGATACCTGGCGCGAAATGCCTCTCAGTCATAGTTTTGCAGAAAACAGTCGTGGACTCGGCGTGCTCGACATGGCTGTTGCCATCCAAGAAAACCGCCCCCACCGCGCCTCGGGTGAATTGGCCTACCATGTGCTCGATATCATGCATGCCATCCACGACGCCTCACGCGAAGGACGACATATTTCGCTAAGTAGCGGTCCCGAACGCCCCGCCCCCATGCCCATGGGCCTCGACAACAAAGGTTTCTAATTCATATGTGCAGTACGTCGTGACGAGGAATTCTCTTCGTCACGACGTTTTTTATCCCTCCAAGGAGCGTTATGATTGTTGGCATCCATCATATCGGCATCAATGTACGCGATCTCGATCAGGCAATCACCTTTTTTACCACCGCCGGACTGACCGTCGCCCACCACGACCATCTGTCGGCATGGCTCCACGCCCCCAACGGCTTTGTGCGCATCCAATCCACCCCCAATGCCGTGCATATACCAACCCCCATCTATGCGGCGGGCATCAGCCACATCTGCATCCAGACCCCCCACATCACCGCCAGCCTCGACCCGCTACTCGCCCACGGTTACCACGCCAATTCAGCCCCCGTCGACCTCAACACCGGTCATCGTTATGTCTATATACACGACAGCGATGCCAATGTCCTCGAGCTCGAAGGGGTGCCCTACGCCCCCGCCACCCAAATCCCGTGGCTGGCCCACGTGGCCTTTGCCACCAGCGATATCGTGCGCCTCGGAGATTTTTATCAACATCTCTTCGATGGCGAAAGCAATGGCGGCCAGCCCATCGGTCCCCATCCCCGCTACGACGAAGTGCTCGCACTCAGTGACGTGCGGGTCATTCCCCGCTGGATCAAAGGGGCCAATCTGACCGTCGAACTCTGGCAATTCCTCAACCCCGTCACCACACCTCAACCACCTCGGCACCCCCAACAACTGGGCTATCACTACCTTTGTCTCGAAGTGACAGACATCACTTCCACGATAGCCCATGCCCTCGAATGTGGTGGCCAGCTCATCGCCGACGACCTCACCGAAGCCTGGCTCCATGACCCGGATGGTAATTTGCTTTGGTTGGTCGAATCCGCCCACCTGCCCATCCCAGCGCTGCCAACCCTATCGGAGCTACGCATCGTCTCACGTATTAATGCGCTCTGGCGGCGTGAATAACCACTCAATCCACAACAAGGAGTTAGTTATGCCTCGAATAGCCTTGATTACCGGTGGAGCCCGTGGCATTGGCGCTGCGATTGCTTATGCAATGGCGCAAGACGGATGCGATATTGCAATTGCCGATCTCCCTGGTAGTGATCCTACGGCAATCGCACAACGTATTAGCCAACTAGGACGGCAATGCCTCATCTGTCCCGGTGATGTCAGCAGTGCTCCAGATTGGCACCAGTGGCTAGCCGCCATTGATCAAACATATGGTCGTCTTGATGTCGTGGTCAACAATGCCGGAATTAGTGGTCCGATTGCGGCGATTACCGATTACCCCGACGATGCCTTTGACCGTGTCATGGCGATCAACACCAAAGGGGTCTTTTTGGGGATTAAATATGGCGCCAAAGCAATGCTCGCCTACGGTCATGGCGGGAGCATTGTCAATATTTCTTCAAATGCAGGGCTGGGCGGCAGCCCACAAATCATCGGCTATAGCACCAGCAAACACGCCGTCATCGGCCTGACCAAATCGGCCGCCAAAGGCTTTGCCACCCAAGGCATCCGCGTCAATGCCGTCTGCCCTGCCCCCACCGACACCGAAATGGTGCATCAGTTGGAGCGCCTCGCTGGTGTCGATATCGCCCGCCAACGCCTCATCGCCGGCACCCCCATGGGACGATACGGCGAACCCCACGAAATCGCCGCTGCCGTGGTCTTCCTCGCCAGCCCCGCCGCTAGCTTTGTCACCGGCGCCATCCTGGCCGTCGATGGCGGTTCGGTTGCGTAAGCCTATTCTTTTGTAAAAAACGCGTAGGGCGCGACGTGAACGTCACGGATAGTGTGGGCGCAGCTTTAGCGTACACATGCGCCAAACAAAATATCCCCCACATGCGACGCATGCGGGGGATATTGGCACAAACTATTATGCTGGTACGCCGGCAATCCCCAATTCATGAGCACGTGCAGTGAGGGCCGCAATCACGTCAGTAATCAAGGCATCGACCTCGACGCCGAGGCCGGCGGCGCCTTGGACGATATCATCACGATTGACGGCACGGGCGAAGCCCTTGTCTTTCATTTTCTTTTTGACTGCAGCCACGTCGACATCGGCGATGTTTTTGCTGGGGCGCACCAAGGCCACTGCCAACACAAAGCTGGATAATTCATCGACGGCAAACAGCGCTTTTTCCATCATGCTATCGCGTGACACGCCGGCATAATCGGCGTGTGACAAAATCGCCCGGCAGATTTCTTCACTCCAGCCGTGTTCGCGCAACCAGCGCACTCCCACAAAGGGATGGGCGTTTTCGGCGACTTCCAGCGAGGGGTGACGCTCGTAATCCATGTCGTGCAAAACCCCAGTCGCTTCCCAGATGTCGGCATCACCACCATACTGGGGGGCCAAATGAGCCATCGAGGCAGCCACAGCACTACAATGCTTCCGCAGGACCTCAGAAGTCACCCATTCCGCCAAAATCGTGCGGGCTTGCGCAGTTAAACTCATAGCAACCCTCGTTTTTTCAATATACTACAGGCGCTTCTTGGGGCGCCGCGAATGAACCACATAATACAACATGACTGACCCGGCCACCGCCACATTCAGCGATTGAATCTGGCCTTGCATCGGTAATTTCACCAAAAAGTCGCAGCGGTCGCGAGTCAACCGTGCCATACCTGGTCCTTCAGACCCAAGCACCAGCGCCAATGGCAAATCAAGGTCTGTATCATCATACATTTGGGCTTTTTCGTCATCCTCGACGCCTACAACCCACACACCTTGTTTTTGCAGGCGTTCAATGCTTTGGGCTAAATTAGTAACCACGGTGATGTGCAAATGTTCGACCGCACCCGACGACGAATTGACCACAGCCGGCGTGATTTCGGCAGCACGACGACCAGGGATGACCACGCCATGTACTCCGACAACTTCGGCGGTACGCAACAACGTGCCAAGATTTTGCGGATCTTGCAGGTGGTCAAGCAACAACAAAAAGGGTAATTCGTTGCGTGTTTTGGCTAACGTCAGCATTGTTTCGAGGTCACTGTATGGGTATTCGCCGGCTTCGAGTGCGACACCTTGGTGATTCATGCCATGCAAACGCTGTTCGAGCACACGACGGTCAACTGTTTCGATTGGAATATTCAGCGTTTGGGCCAAGGCAATTGCATCAGCCAATGTACCAGCCGGTTGGGCGCCTGCGGCGACATACAACCGCTGCATCGTTCTTCGATTGGCGCGCAATGCTTCACGGACCGCATTCCGGCCATAAATAAGCTCACTCATCGTGTTATAGTCCTAACGCGCATTTGATGCGTTCAAAAATTCCGTCATCGGGTGGCGTACCTTCGATGGGTTGCCCATCTGCGCCGGTTTGGCTTTTGCGGGTCGGATTAAACGTATGCGCCAACGCTTCAAACAAGATTTTTTGCTCGGCAGTCAAGCTGTCAGGGATAACCACACGGGTCACCACAACTTGGTCTCCACGGCCGTTCCCGCGCAAATGCGGCACACCTTTGCCCCGTAAACGGAAGGTGGTACCGTTTTGGATGCCAGCACTAATTCGTACGGTATCCATCCCTTCAAGAGTCGGTACTTGCACTTCAGCCCCGAGGGCGGCCTGGGCTACATTGACCGGCAATTCGAGAATAATGTCATTGTCTTGACGGCGAAAAAATTCGTGGGCCTGGATTTCGAACATGACATATAAATTGCCATTCGGACCACCACGAGGCCCAGCTTCTCCCTCGCCTGTCATGCGAATTTGGGCCTGGGTATCAATCCCCGCGGGTACTTTGATGGTCAACTTATGCGGTTGGCGTACTCGCCCTTCGCCACGACAATCGCGGCAGGGGATGGCGATAACGGTACCTTCACCGCGACACGCATCGCAGGTTGCAACCGTTACCATATTAAAAATCGCTGAGCGTTGACGCACTTCGCCACTCCCACCACAGCGCGTACAGCGTACGGGTTCTGTGCCGGCTTGTGCACCATTCCCATGACATGACGCACATGCAGCGAGACGACGATATTCGATTTCCTTTTCCACACCAAATACTGCTTCTGCAAACGTTAAGCGCAACGTGTACTTGAGGTCGGCACCACGTTGCGGGCCATGACTGGCGCGACCTCCGCCACCACCAAAAAAAGACTCGAAAATCGTCGCAAAGGGGTCTTCGCCACCAAACGGACCACCGCCACCATAGCCGCCACCCATCGAAGGACCACTATGCCCAAAGCGATCATACACAGCGCGTTTTTCGGGGTCTGACAACGCGCTATTGGCTTCGTTTATCTCTTTGAAGCGTGTTTCCGCATCTGCTTCTTTGTTGACATCAGGGTGGAATTTGCGCGCTAAGTTACGATACGCCTTACGTATATCATCGGGGCTGGCATCACGTGCCACACCTAATACTTCGTAATAATCTCGTTTATTTGTCATCTTTGCACCTTGCTGCGCATATACGGTCCCACGTGCTTACTCATTCTGCCCTCGTTGCAACAAATTGCGCAAATTCAAGCGTTTTGCAAAAGCACTGGCGATTGATTCATCTTCAATTACTGGTAAATTGCCAGTGTCGCTACTGGTAGGTTCTGGCACCGGCCGATATTTATTTTGCAAATCATGCACCACCATTGTCATATCGACGATTGCCGTACGAATTGCCGCTATATCAGCACTATCAATTGCCACTTGCGCTTCACGCATCCGCGCCTCAGCGTCTGCGCGTCGCTCCGCCCGAATCGTAGCATCGTTCCGCAGCGCCCGTTCGGCGTTGTACATCAACGAATCGATTTGGTTTTGTACCGCCAACACATCACGTTTTTGGCGATCATCATCGGCAAACAGTGTCGCTTCCTGGACCATTTGGTCGACTTCGGCTTGACTCAGCCCTGACGAAGCCGTTATCGTTATATGTTGTTCCCGGTCTGTTGCCTTATCACGCGCACTGGCATTGATAATTCCATCGGCATCAATATCAAAGGTAACTTCGATTTGGGGTGCCCCACGGGAAGCCGTAGGAATGCCGTCAAGCACAAACGTCCCCAGCGATTTGTTGTGGCGCGCTTCCGCACGTTCACCTTGGAGCACATGAATTTCGACAGCCGATTGATAATCACTCGCGGTCGAAAAAATCTGGCTTTTGTACGTAGGCAGCGTACTATTGCGTGGGATCAACGCAGTCATCACCCCACCCGAGGTCTCGATGCCAAGCGTCAATGGGGTCACATCCAACAGCAAAATATTACTCACCTCGCCAGCAAGGACCCCAGCTTGGATTGCTGCACCAATGGCGACTACTTCATCGGGGTTTATCCCCTTTTGGGGTTCTTTCCCAAAAAAAACGCGCACTGCATCTTGAATTGCCGGCATGCGGGTTTGTCCCCCGACCAGCACAATCGCATTGATATCGCCCGCGCGAAGCCCGGCATCAACCAACGATTGACGTACCGGCGTCAGTGAACGTTCAATCAACTCCGCCGTCAATGATTCCAGTTTTGCCCGACTTAATTCAACCGCGAGATGGCATGGTCCACTGGCATCGGCCGAAATAAACGGGAGGTTTATTTCGGTTTTGAGCATGCTCGACAACTCCATTTTGGCTTTTTCGGCAGCTTCACGCATCCGTTGTAATGCGGTACGATCTTGGTGTAAATCAATCCCATTTGTTTGTTTGAACACATCCATCAAGTAATTCACGATTCGTTCATCAAAATCGTCGCCACCGAGATGGGTATCACCATTCGTTGATTTGACTTCATACACATCGTCATTGAGCTCGAGAATCGACACGTCAAAGGTACCGCCACCCATATCATATACCGCAATAGTTTGATTGTTGACTTGGTTACTAATGCCATATGCCAAAGCCGAAGCCGTTGGTTCATTGATGATCCGTAGCACCTCGAGCCCTGCAATCCGGCCTGCGTCTTTGGTTGCTTGGCGTTGTGCGTCATTAAAATACGCAGGGACGGTAATCACCGCTTGGGTAATTGCCTCGCCCAAATAGGCCTCGGCATCGAGTCTCAGTTTTTGCAACACCATCGCAGAAATTTCGGGGATGGCATAATTTCGTCCGGTTAACGTCACTGTGACGTCACCGTTATCGGCGGCCGCCAAATGATACGGTACCATCGCTTTGTCGCGTTGGACGTGCGTATCATTGAGTTTACGCCCCATGAATCGTTTGGCAGAAAAGACGGTTTGCTCTGGATTCAGCACCGCTTGACGTTTGGCGAGTTGGCCAACCAATCGCTCACCTGATTTGCTAAAAGCAACGACTGAAGGTGTTAACCGTTGTCCTTCGGCATTGGGGATAATCGTCGGCTCGCCACCTTCGATGACGGCAATCACTGAATTGGTTGTCCCGAGATCGATTCCTATGACTTTGGCCATACCCATCCTCATTTATCAATTACTTGCCACAATCAGAATGCAGTTTATTCTGTTTTGCCGACCTTGACCATCGCCGGGCGCAATACTTTTTCACGGAGCAAATACCCACGTTGTAATTCAGCGACGACTAACCCATCATGATCCGCATCACTTGCCTCATAGGCGATTGCTTCATGTAAATTGGGATCAAATGGACTGTCGACTGTCGTAATCGCCGTCACCCCTTCGCTGTCGAGCAATTGTTGGAGCTTATTCGGGATCAGTTTAAAACCACCATACCATAATGACCCTGCTACTTCTGCGGTCACGCTCGCAGTTGCACGGTTAAGATCATCAACCACCGGTAATAATTTCAACAACACTGCAGCGGACGCACGACCAATTAATTCGATTCGTTCAGTATCGTAGCGGCGTTTCAGATTTTTGTAGTCTGCGGTGGCACGCAAATAGGCATCTTTGTGATCACTTACTTCTTTTTCGAGTGCTTCTATGCGCGCTTGTAACCCCTCCACATCAATGATTTCTTGGTTGGCGGGTGTTTCTTCATTCGGGTTCATTTGTGTCTCAGTCATCTGCTTCCTCCAAATATCGTTCTACCATTATATTGAACAAAACAACGATGCCAATCTTCAATCATTCGCAATACGTTCGACGCGGGGCTCACCATGGAGCTCACCCACCAGATCACTCATTACTGCGGCTATTGCTTGCACCGTCGCAATCGCGCGGGCATACGGCATCCGCGTCGGACCAACCACGCCTAACACACCGACGATTTCATCATCGACACCATACCGCGCCAAAACCATGCTCATATCACGCATTTCAGGATTTTGATGCTCAGTCCCTATAATTACCTGCACGCCATCACTACTTGCGACCCTTGGAATGAGCGGAGTCAATACGTTGCCCGTCTGGAACAATGCCAACATTTGTTTGACGCGTTCGGTTTGGGCAAACTCTGGCTGATTGAACATTTCGAGTAACCCATCTGCACGAATATCGCTATTCAATGCTTCTTCGTATTGCCGCATTGTCGTGCAGGCCAAATCAAGCACAGATCGCACCAACCCATCTATGTGTGGCTCGAGTTGCTCGATCCGGTCGCGCAATTGACTGACCGTGGCATCCTGCACCTGCTCATTGGTCGCTGTCGCCACACGATTCAAGTCATCTTGGCTGTGCGGTGAGTCAAGCACCATGGTTTGTTGGCGGACCATGCCATCGTGTAACACCATAACCACCAACATCAACAAATCATGAATACCTATCAAATGGACATTGCGTAACCGCGCTTGCGTGGTGCGTGGCGGCAATACCACGGAGATATTTTGCACCCGCCGCGCCATCACCGAACCCGCCAAATGAATCCATTGGTCCAGTGTCGTTTGAATTTGCGAAAACTGCTGCCGGATGATCCGTTCTTCGTGTTCAGGGATTACCGGCTGCTCCATCAAGTTTTCTACAAAAAACCGATACCCCGCGTCGGTAGGAATGCGCCCAGCAGAGGTATGTAGATGTGTTAAAAAACCAAGTTCTTCGAGAGAAGCCAGCTCATTACGAATCGTCGCTGATGATACATTGAGTCCATAACGACGCACCAGGTGCTCTGAAGCGACTGGCGCTGACGTGCTAACGTATTCTTGGATCAGCAACTTGAGGAGTTGCCTGCGCCGTTCCGTCATTTCTGCAAGCATGGCATCCCCCGTCTGACCGCGTGCGGACGTTGCATGCATTCAATACATATACAAACGGCATGCACCAAATGAAGCATTCCTATGCCTGTATTGTAGCATAAAGGATTCGTGGTTTCAAAAATTGAACCCCATAAAATCCCCCGCCAAACCCACACTCTTGCCGGTTTTGCGAACCTTTCACCACCAAATTGCGCATTGCCGTTGGGATAGCCACTTCCCTTCCCTGGGGTATAATATCGAAACAAGTTGTGCGCAAAGGTGTATTATGACAACTTCCGCAACGCATCCCGCGATTTCTGTAACCGTCGACGTTGTACTTTTTTGCATGTACAATGCGACCCTGAACATCTTGTTGATTGAACGCAAATACTCACCCTACGCCGGTGCTTGGGCACTTCCCGGAGGATTCGTCGATGCCGAAGAATCACTCGAACAAGCCGCCCGCCGCGAATTATTTGAAGAAACCGGCATTAACAAGCTCAATATCCAACAATTCCACACCTTTGGCGACCCGGGTCGCGACCCACGCCGCCAAACCATAAGCGTGGCTCATATTGGTCTGTGTCACAACCCCCCACCGCTGCAGACCTCTGACGAAACACCCCGAGTGGAATGGCACCCCATCAGCAAACTTCCCACCGCGCTGGCGTTTGACCATCAGCGCATCGTCGAGTTGGCGCGCACACGCCTCATGACCCAACTTCAATTCACCACAATTGCCGGTGAACTTTTGCCCCCAACTTTTACCATTGCGGAAATACATGCTGTCTATGAACAAATTGTCGGCGAATCACTCAATCTAGACATCTTTGCGCGTGCAATCCATGCCTCCCCAATACTTCACCCAGACCATGAACACCCCCACCACCTGTTCCGCATCAATCGAGACCACAGCGATGGTCATGTTGCATTCCGTTGGTATGACGCACGCCAATCTATTGCCTAAAGGGGTCAGTAGCTATGTCACAAATCTACGCCATGGACACTTTTTTTACCACGAGTTTGGGGAATTATGCGCTCGCGAGCCGCTGCCAAATATTGAGCGAACTTGGCTATGATGGCACCCACTTGACGGTCTGGGATGCCGATACCGCTGCGACAATTCCTCACTTTGTCATGTGTGCCCAACAACATAAATTAACCGTGAATGGCATCTATTTCATGCTCGACATAGCCAATCCGGCCGCTGCCCAAGCAACCATCGCCCAAATAGCAAGTATCCCCGTTACGACGACCGTGGAAGTTGCCATGCTTGCAAACGGCATGGGTCAACACCGGTCTGACACCAGCTTCGATTCGCTCGCATTGACGTATCTGCAGCAGATTTGTGCCATCGCAAGTCAGCATGGACACCAAGTGGTCCTCTACCCCCACGTCAATTTTTGGCTCGAAACCACTGATGATGCACTGCGCATCTGTCAACAGGTGAATCATCCTAATCTCGGTATTTCGTTCAATGCCTATCATTGGTATGCGATGGGCAACCGCGATATCAACGCTACAACCACAAGTATTGCTCCCTACCTGCGCGCGGCCAATATTTGCGGGAGCAGGATGAATCCTCCAGGGAGTGCAATGCCCGCTTCTATTGAACTCATCGACCAAGGAGAGCTTGATTTGTTTGTGGTGCTCTGTGCACTCAACCACGTCGGCTATACAGGCGCCATCGGCCTGCAAGGCTTTGGCATTGGTGGCGATGTCTATAGCAAACTCCGCCATTCACGCCAAGTATTTCGTGACCTGCATCACCGCGCGGCTCTGCGCGGTCATTGGGCACACCTGCAATAGCAAAGGGGTTCACCCCATGTACGACATTATCATTATCGGCACCGGTCCCATCGGGGCAGGTGCTGCTCGCCATGCCAGCGCTGCTGGCGCAAAGATCGCTGTTATTGGCCCAAACGAAGCACCACGCGACACCCATACGGTCTGGAGTAGTCATTATGATGCCGCGCGCTTGACCCACCGCTCGGCGCGCAATGTGCAATTAGCCCAGTATGCCCTTGAAGCAATCGCCAATTACCGGATAATCGAAGCGCAAAGCGGGATTTCATTTTATACCCCGTGTGGGACGTTATCGCTGAGTCATGATCTAGGCGGATTCAGTTATACATCGCAGCGTACAGCCATCGAACAGGCACTCGGATTCACGTATGTCGATTACCCGCCGCACCAAATCACGCATGCCTTCCCGATGCTCAGTGCCGATTTAGGGTACCATGGCGTCTACGACGGGCCACCGTCGGGCTACATTGCACCTCGGGCAATGGTGGCGGCACAACTCACCTGCGCGCAACAACAAGGTGCAACCGTAGTGCGTGATATCGTGACGCAACTCACTCCGCACTCCGATTTTGTCACCGTGACCACCAGTGATGGTGCCACGCTCCGCGCCACCCGGGTCATTCTCGCCGCAGGTGCCTATAGTGGCTTGTGTGGGTTGTTGCCTACCCCTGTACCCCATACCATCAAAAGTGAAACGGTGACCCTCGGCAGAGTCAGCGCCACCACGGCTGCCCGCATGGCCACCATGCCCAGTATGATGGTTGATTGTGTCTCTGATGTCATTAGCGATGCCTATTTAACCCCACCACTGCAATACCCCGATGGCGAATGGTATTTCAAATTAGGCAGCAACAGCATCCACGATTTATTTTTCGACACCTTGCCAGGCCTGCAACAGTGGATCAAAAATGGCGACATGAAAGCCACCCAACTCGCCCAAATCGCGTTGCTCAAGCAATTATTTGCTGGGGTGGAATGGCTCGATTTCACGAGTTTACCCTGTGTGATTACTCGCACCCCAGATGGCGTACCCACCATCGGCAACGTCCACCCCCGCGTCACCGCGGTGATTGGATGCAACGGATCCCTCGCCAAAAGTGGCGACACCATCGGCCGTGTGGCATTCGAGCTCGCGCACGCATCGTAACGATTGGGTCTCCATCACGCACGCGCCGTTACGGTGAAGCACGCTCAATCTGGCCAATCCGTTCTGGAGCAGGTGGATGCGAATAATACCAGGCTGCATACAGGGGGTCGGGAGTGAGGGTGCTGGCGTTTTCGCGGAACAAAATAACCAGCGCCCCAATCATATCTGCCGCGGTGGTGTAGGCAACCGCAAAGGCATCTGCTTCAAATTCATGGCGGCGTGACCAGTATGCGGATATTGGTTCAAAAAATAACGTAAACACCGGACTAATTAGCACAAACAACACCAATGCCAGTGCAGTGCCATTGCCCATGACTCCCAACCCCGCAAAAAACCACGGAGCCTGTAGACACCACGCCAACAGCCCAAACCCTACCAACGACATCCCGAACAACGCGGCAATCATTTTGGGGATGTGGCGGAGTTTGAAATGCCCTAATTCATGTGCCAACACCGCTTCGACTTGACCAGCGGTCAATTGTGCGAGTAAGGTGTCATAAAACACGATGCGTTTTTTGTTGCCAAGGCCAGTGAAATAGGCGTTGCCATGCCCCGAGCGACGCGATGCATCCATCACAAACAAGCCACTACTGGCAAATCCCACCCGTGCCAACAAGGCTTCGATGCGGGGCACCAGTTCGGCATCAATAAGTGGAGTGAATTTGTTAAACAACGGTGCAATAAACGTCGGGTATGCCCAGACGGCAATCAACTGGAAGGCACTTAGTGCCCCCCAGCCATACACCCACCAATAACTCCCTAGCGCTTCCATCATCCACAGCACCAATGCCACCAACGGTGTGCCGATCAGCAACGCCAGCAACGCCGATTTGCACAAATCAGTTACAAACATCAGCGGTGTGGTTTTGTTGAACCCAAAACGTGCTTCTACTCCAAAGGTGCGATAGAGCGAAATCGGAATCCCTACCGCGCTACTCAGCACCATCCACACCACAATCAACAGCACACCGCTCCACAATGGACTCCAGCCCAATCCAAGCGAGCGCTGACTGAGCCAATCGAGGCCACCACCCAACGTCCACCCAAACAGCACCGCCGTATCGACGAGCACATCAACCATCGCCACTCGACATTTGGCGATGGTATAGTCGGCCGCTTTGTGATGCTCGGCGAGGCTCAAGCGGGCCGCAAAAGCCGCTGGTAGCGTGGCACGGTGTAATGCCACGTGTCGCATTTGGCGCCACAACAACCACAGTCGGACCAGCGTCGCAAGTAACGTTACTCCCGCAAATATCAGCATAAATAACGGCATGAAGTTGCGCTTTCTGATAGATTTCGCTTGTCACAATCATACCATTTTCGTGTGGCTACCACATCAGCACAACAAAAATCCCTCCCCCACGCAGGATGCGCGAGAGAGGGATTCGCAAATTATTTATCATCACACCTTCGATTGGGCGACCTTCTCGTCGTGTTCGAACACCGAGCCGGGCTGCCAGGGCGTGCCGACGATGGGCAACAACCAGCGATCGAGCCCATACCAACCGGCGTTACGCCATGCCAAAATCAACAAGACGGCGGGGATTGCCAAGATAGGATTGGTGCTGACGGTGCCAGCCAACAAAAAGTTGGTGTTCATCATGACCCCGAAGAAGGCGGCCACTCCCGTCAAGCCACCCACAATCAAACCGATACCGACCAGACATTCCCCAAAGGCCACCATATAACTAAACATCGTCGCATTCGGAAGTACCACACTCTTGAGGAAGTCAGCATACCACCCCTGAACGGCAGGATGTTCACCACTAGCAAGCTTCAACGCACCATTCACAAAACCCGTTAATCCAGCACCTGCTTTGGCGCCAACCCATACCCCATTGGGATCAGTAACCTTGTGGTATCCGGCGTCTAACCACTGATAGCCCACCCAGAGGCGCACTACCAACCACAATACACTGGCACGTGGATCTGCAAAGAGGAAATGGGCGAGACGCGACTCGCGTAACTGAACGGGGCTCGTAA
>CALQBW020000061.1 GCA_943328915.2 Singulisphaera sp. GP187
CCTCGGCACCCAACTGACCAAGCATGGACATTGTTTGACCGATGAAACTCGCTTATCACTTGCCCTTGCCCGAGAATTCACCTCAGAAGACATTTCACATGCCCAACGAACTCGTGCGAGCTTTACCGAAATGCTGCGCCTTACATTCACAACAGTCGATTTGATTGCGACGCCCACCGCTGGACTTGTAGCCCCTCTTATCAATGCGGCAACAATCCACCAAGGGATGAGCGATCTCAGTAGCACCTTCGAAATTATGCGATTTGCCTTTGCTGCAAATCTGAGTGGGTTACCGTCAATTAGTATTCCCGCAGGCTACACCAAAACTGGACTTCCGGTGGGATTTCAATTCATGGCCCGCCCCTGGAAGGAAGCGCTGCTCATCGAAGCAGCCCAAGTCGCCGAACAATGGCGGGTGAGTATCCAACCCAAAATCTACCTCGGCTAACAACAACATTACGTCATGCCACACACCATTCCCGCCGTAGCAATTTCCTCCAATTGCTGTACTCATAGGCGATACTTGGTGTACGCTTGTTCTTGTTGCAAGCACCGGAGAATTGGAAATTGCTCGGGGAGTATGGTAGTACTTTTTTGTCGGTTAATATAGTTCCATCAGTTTGAATTACATCGTGGCAAAAAACAGCAACCGGGGAGCGGAGTATGGTCCTCTTTTGGCGGTAAATATAGTTCATAAATATTTGAAATATGTTTCATGGCAAAAAACAGCAACCGGGGAGTGGAGTTTGGTCCTCTTTTGGCGGTAAATATAGTTCAAAAAAGTTTGAAATATGTTTCATGGCAAAAAAACAGCAACCGGAGAGTGGAATATGATACTTTTTGGTCGGGAAATATAGTTCAAAAAAGTTTAAATTACTTTTCAATGCAAAAATCAGCAACTGGGGAGCGGAGTTTGGTACTTTTTTATCGGTAAATATAGTTCAAAAAAGTTTGAATTACTTCATGGCAAAAAATATAGTAAGCGGGTATGAGGGGGTATCGTAGTTTTTTTGTCGATAAATATCGTTCAAAAATATTTGAATTACTTTTCATGGCAATTATCAGCAACTGGGGAGCGGAGTTTGGTACTTTTGTGTCGATATATATTGTTCAAAAAAGTTTGAATTATGTTTCATGGCAAAAAATATAGTAAACGGGTATGAGGGAGTATCGTAGTTTTTTTGTCGATAAATATCGTTCAAAAATATTTGAATTACTTTTCATGGCGAAAAACAGCAAAGGGAGGAATCGCGTGATTGCGCGTTAGTCTCCATAAAATGGTCATCCCAGCTGCGACCCAAACTGGCGAACAATGGTGTGGTCGTATCCCAGCAAAAATATTTCTCGTCTAATATACCGTGTCAAAAACAAGCTCCCCCGCTCTGCGCGATACAGAGTGGGGGGCTTGTGGGATTACAATCGATTACGAGGTTTGGGTATCAAACAACGTACTGACATCACGAGCCCGTTGCTTAAGGGAATCAGCCAACCACTTCTGCAATTCGGGATGTTCGAATTCCCCATTCGTAGCGATTTGATCGATCTTCAAATCATGGTGTTGCATCAATAGGCGTAATTCAACGACGGTTCCACTGGCACTTGGGGGCGTAGGAATCATTTCGTTGGGGTACCAAGTTTTGAGCCAATTGCTGATGGTGGCAATATCCGTGGCCCGGCTCGCAGCAATAGCTTTCGCAGTAGGATTACTTGTCCCCAATGCATTGGCCAAGGCTTGTTCTTGTTGGAGCATGTGTAAGGTATGTTGCAATACTTGGACATCAGCAGCAGTTGCTTGGCCACCAAACTGCATCATACCGCCATGGCCTTGCTTGCCCATCTTACCGCCTTGACCACGGCCACCGCCCATCATGCCGTCGTGGCCACCACGGCCACCCATCATCTGGCCACCATGGCCGCCGTGACGACCCATCATCTGACCGCCATGGCCGCCGTGACGACCCATCATCTGACTACCGCGCCCTGCAGGCAAGCTAATCACCCCAGTGGCATTGGCGGCAAACAAGCCACCCATCGTCAATGCGCCAATCGTAAGCAACGTCGCGCCAGTAATTCCAATCGTGCGGACCCAATCACGTTTCGTGTTTGTCATGATATTATGCTCCTACCTTTGTATCAGTTACTTCAGCTACGGGTGCAGCGACGGCGAGTTCGGCGGTTGGGGTTACCATGGCTGGGGCGAGGGCGGGGACACTCTGTTGTGGGCGGGGGGTACGGAAGCGTTCGATCAAACGTACGCCGGCCCAAATCACCACCAACAATATGCCGATCCGCAGTACGATACGTGCCACCATCAATACAATTCCAACAATCATTACCGTAGTCATTCAAGACCTCCTTTAATTTCTTCCCGACATTCACACTATAGTCCTGTGATATGAGAATCACCATCTAATTACATCAAGATTAGACAAAGAAAAATTTACATTCCTCATCTCTTTTTCATTTACAATAGGTGCACGCATCACACAGAGAGAATTCGCTATGTGCATACCCGAATACCACCCACTTGCCCATTGCGCCGTACACGCAACACCACACCAATTTACGCTTGGGGCACATAGTTACCCCCCTGATGCCATTATTACCGGGAATAATTGGCAGATTCCCGTACACACCCTCAGTGCGCGCTGGCGTGAATTAGTCAATTATTACGGAGCGGGATATCGTGTACCACTTGCGGGATTGGTGTTTGACACGACAGCAGAGCTCGACGCACTCGGACATTTTTTGCCACTCATTCCCCACCTTGAGCCAATCCAACGCCGAGAGTTCCGCACAAAACTCAATGCACTGCTCAGTGATGCGCGCCTGCAAATTGTGCTTTTGCGTGCGCGTACCGTTATCCCTGCCACATTAAGCATGCGGGCAATAATTGCGGGGCAGTTATTGCTCTGTTTCTGGCGACGATCCGCTATTCTGGAAGCATTAATTGCCAGCAATCCGCAATTCCATCTCTATACTGACGCCCAGAGTTATACCCGTGCTAGCGGCGTCGGTGGGGGGTGTTATAGCGTCGAAGATCATCGGATTATGCTCCAGGTCGAACGCCTCTACGAAGGCTTTTTTACGCCCACTCCCAATGTGTGCCCGTTGCTCCACGAGCTCGGTCATATGCTTGATGGCACTGCGATGCGCATGCAAAAAACAATAGTCTGCCGCGGTGAATTACCCGGCATGACTTCCAGTGAATTAGCGGATTTCACGGCCGGTAAACGCGCCGAATACCAGTGCTATCAGGCGTGGTATCACGGGCGGCCACCGAGTGATGGTCGCATGCCCCTCGGACATCCTTATGTGTTTCAAACCGATGGCGAATTTTTGGCGGGGTATTGGGAAATGTTTTGGCGGAACCCATACACCATGGCTATTGAGAGTCCCCAGTTATTTACGGCGTTTTGTCGCTATACAAGCTGCGACCCACGCCAATTCGTCGGCGCAGATTATATGGGGTATGTGCGTGGCAACAGAGAATTTTATCAAAGTGGTGAGCGACCATGGCCAAGTGCGATCCAGTTTCATGTCGCAATGAATAATTGAAAATGGATAATACAGTATGCCCTGTGCACGCAATTGGCATCTCGCTTAGGCCTACATTTGTCGTATAGCAAACCACGGTGATTCCACGACCGTGGTCATGGTATGACGTTGTGTGTTGTGCAGGCGCGCCCTCCGCGTCTCCGCGTGAGCCACAGCCCATCTCGCATCAGCTGAAGACAACACTGCCACCAAATACACAACCCGCCACAGTGTGCTCCACGCACCCTGTGCGAGATAATGGCAATCTTACCGTGCCCGGTACGAGACAATGCAATGAGAATGGCTATGCCCGTGGTAATGCCAACGTCACGCAGGCGCCTAATCCAAGCCCGTCGCTCTGGACCGTCAGATTGCCACCGTGGGCCAGTACAATTGCGCGGGAAATCGTCAAACCAACTCCCGCACCTCCGGTCGCACGGGTACGCGAAGGATCGACACGATAAAAACGTTCAAATAAATGTGGTAAATGGGCTGCATCAATGCCAATTCCATCATCGCTTACCATACAGCAAACCATCTGGTGTTGTTGTAAAGTCGCAATCTGTATATTGCCATTCATGTCCACCGCGCGCATTGCATTTACCACTAAATTTACTACGACTTGGCTTATGCGATCGTTGTCACAACGCACCGGTTCGCTATCATGTTGGTGCGTTATCGTGACTTTGATCTGCTTTTCTATTAATTGGCTTTGGAGCAAATCGACCACTCTATCGACGATGCTATTAAAATCATATTGCGCCAAATGTAACACCAACGAACCTGATTCGGCTCGGGACAACGACTGCAAATCGTCGACGAGACGACTAAGTCGCGCTGCCTCTGTCCGAATAATCATATAGGTTTTTTCGTGGGGCAAAACAACCCCGTCTATCAAGCCCTCCGCGTAACCTTGAATCGATGCAAGCGGAGTACGAAGCTCATGGGCGACATCACCAATCAACGCAGCCCGACGCTGTTCGGCATCTTTCAGGGCGGCAGCCATGTAGTTAAATTGCAAAGCCAATTCGCGGATTTCGTGGGCACCCATCGGCACTTCAATGAGACGAAAGTCACCAGCGGCGACCCTCCGACTCGCGGAAATCACACTATGCAATGGTCGAACAATTACTCGCGCCGACACCAAACTCACCAGCAATGCTACCACACTTGCAATCCCTGAAGCGATCAACGTCGCTTGCCATACTGCCGCATCATATACCCGTTGCGGAAGCAACTTAGGCGGTGGCGCTGGCCTACCATTCCCTGGGCGTGGGTTTGGCAACGGTTGACCTGATTGTTCTTGGCGCACAAGACGATCACGAATGCGTGGGGTCACCAAATAGATGGTAGCCATAAACACACTCATTGTTACCGCAATAACAATCAAATGGGCCCAAAAGAGTTGCATACGCAGCGTATTCATCAATGACGCCACCGATATCCGGCGCCCCTAACCGTTTCAATAAACGGTTGGCTCGTAGCGTTTTCTTGGATCTTACGGCGGGCATTGGCAATATGCACATCTACCACACGATCGTCGCCATAATACGACGAGCCCCAGACGTGTTCGAGCAATTGCGCACGACTATACATGCGTCCGGGAGTACTCGCAAGCAAGGCGATCAAACGGTATTCGGTTGCAGTCAATGTGACGATTTCGTTCCCTAGACGCACTTCATGCCCATCGACATCAATCGTCAGATCTCCAAAACGCAACAAACCCCCCATTGCATTTTGCGACCGTGGCCGACGTAATAACGCCCGCACCCGTGCAACTAATTCACGCGGAGAAAATGGTTTGGTCAAATAATCATCTGCACCCACTTCGAGCCCAACCACTCGGTCGACCTCATCTGCTTTGGCCGTCAACATGATGATATACACATCGGAAGTTGCCCTTATCCGGCGACATACTTCCATCCCGTCGATTTCAGGAATCATCAAATCAAGCACAATAATATCTGGATTGTGCAATGCGACAGCCGTCAGTGCTTCTCTGCCCGTGTTGGCTTCGACGACCGCGTACCCATCGCGTTCAAGGTAGGCACGTATCAAATCGCGTAATGGGGTCTCATCATCAACAACCAATACCGTCGGCATATTTTACTCCTGGCGAATTGGCATGGATAGCCATTGTTGATATTGTTGCGCTTGCTCACCGCTCGGAGCAGCCACACTCTCCAAAGTCACAGCAGTAGGTTGGGAATCCGCTAGCGTTACTTGCGCTTGCCGTAGTTCATCTCGGCGAAAATACGTTACCACTACCACACTATTTGGCGATGCTTCTTGGAGCCGCGCTTTAAACCGGTTCGCATCTACTCGGTTATTGTTCACCGCAATTATTTGGTCAAACGGTGCCAACCCGGCACGCTGGGCTGGCCCATCAGGGTTCAGCGACACAATCACGAGACGTGTATCTTCTTGGCGGAGCCTGGCTCCAATGGTAAGCGCCGCCTCATCACCCAAATGCCAGCGGGGCTGTAAGCCGACCGTTGCACAGATGACGTCCCACGCTAGTTCACGTGTCCCATATATATAATCAGCAAAAAATAACGCAACAACGTCAATTCCTATCCCAGACACTTCACTAATCACTCGTACCATCGTGTCGTCTTCGGGGATTCCCGGCAGCTCCAACGGGAATCGAGATTCGAGTACGCGCAACACATCGTCAAAGCTACATCTGCCATGACTCCAGTGTCGGATGGCCATATCCAGCGCAAAAGCGACAACTGCGCCTTTGATATAATACGAAACACTTACATTAGGGCTATTTTCGTCGGGCCGATAATACCGAATCCACGCATCAAAACTCGCTTCGGCGAGACTTTGTAAATGACGCCCTGGCGTCCGTTGTACACTCGTGATATCTTCTGCCAACACTTCGAGATATCGTTGTGATGAAAGCAAGCCTGCTCTGCACATAATCAGATTGTCGTAGTACGAAGTCACCCCTTCGGCCAACCACAGTTGGCGAGTGTAATTTTCGTGCACATAATCAAACGGGCCGAGCGGGGCGGGGCGTATGCGTTTGACATTCCATGTATGAAAGAATTCGTGAGTAATCAACCCCAACACCCGTTCGTATTCCCTGGGCTTTGTAAAGCCCCAACGGTCACACAAACAGACCGTGCTATTGCTATGTTCTAGACCACCGTACATCCCATCGGCCAAATGCAAGATAAATAGGTATCGTTGGTAGGGCAATTGGGCAAAATGTTGGCGTGTGGCAATGACAATTCGTTCCATGTCGGCTATCAAACGGGGAATTTGTTCATTACCATTACCCCATATCGCCACATCATGCGGAATTTCATCGACATAAAACCGGGCCGATTGGTGCGTACCACATTCAAATGGTGAATCGTACAGCTGATCATAATTAATTGCTTTGTACGACCACACCGTAGTGTCGCCAAAGCTATGTGAGCTTCCATGGCATTCGATTTGGGTGGCTACTTTCCATTCGTTGGGGGTTACCACCTGCACAGGAACTACCCCGGTATAGCCCGCAAATTGCATACACGCTGCAGCTGGATTAAAAAACGCATGACTACCATCTACATGATTAGTGCGCACGCTGAGTTCGTAGCAATACACATAGTATCGTACGGTGATAGGGATTTCAACAAATTGGGAGCGTATATTCCAGGTAGTTTTGTCCGTTTTGGACCATGCACATGGTTGATCGGCTTGCATGACGGAGAACGATTGGACATGGCGTGCATATTCTCGCACCAAGTATGACCCCGGCGTCCACACGGGCATTTGGAGGTCAAAAGTCGCTGCGGGCGAAGCAATCGTAATTGAAACTTCGATGAGATGTGCGTTCCGCAGGTTCAACTCGATTTGATAGTTGATTGTGTTCATGCAGTATAAGGTGCAAATAGATGAACCACCAGCGTGGTAAGTTCGTGCGGATACTGTTGAATGCGAATCAGCAACGCCAACACTTGTTCGGCTTGGGCGCGACATGCGTACATCGCATTGGCAGCAGATAGCGCACGCACATCACCTGTTTGGGCACGAAAATGATAAAATTCACGTAACGTACTTATCAATGTCCGCACTCCGCGGGCGGCACGGTTGGTATGATGGCGTGGATAGTGAAAAAACAAATATTCGTCATACATGGCATAAGTCACATCTGCCAGTGAATTGGTGTAATAGCGCGCCAAAAACTGCGCCAACCCAAATAACACTTGGATTTTGCGGCGAATTGTACTCTGGCTTAAGCCAGTCGATTGCATATGTTTTTCATACAACGCAATCAACGCATCACTTTCGCGTAAGGCCAATTCAACCGCAAACACAGCCTCTCCCCCGGAACCAAAAATATCGTCGTCATTCGTTGAATCATTTTCTATTGTTGACTGAATTTTTTGGGCGGCGATATATTCCACTGCTTCAAATGCCGCATATGTTTTACCTCCACCAGTCACATCATCAAGCGGAAGAGTTGGTTCGGTACGCAATGTCTGCATAAATTGTGGGTTTTGCGGAATGATACGCTGGAGCACCATGGTCAAAATTGCGTTGTATTCTTCGTCTGTTTCGGCGCGAATCATACGGCGACGTTCCAACGGCAGCATACTTTTTAATAAGTATTCCGACCATGCTTCGAGGGCTGGATGCCGATTGGCAAACAACATCGTGAAAGTTTCATCGTCGAGGTCTTCGTCAGCAGTCGGTAATCGATATTCGAATTCGTCATCATCATCGTCGTCGTCATCGTCGTCATCGTTCAATAAAGCCGCAGCGTAATCATCTTCGGAATCATCATCTTCCATCGACATTTCCGGGATACCAAAAGAAATTGTTTCCCCATCAACACGTGGATCATCATCATATTGCACATCATACAGACCACTCGCAATCGCATCGTTAATACGTTTGGTGTAATCGATGCGGGCATCAATGGGTTCGACCCGACCACGTTGCGGTGTTTCGCTACTCGTATCAATAAACAATCGCACTGCCGAATACCGCAACACAACACCATTCCACAACCCATTCTCACTGTCGCTACTCCGGCGTTCCCGTAATAAGTGTTGCAGAGTGGCGATTTCTTGGTGCAACAACGTCAAACGTGACGGCACAGGGATTGCATCGGTTTTTGTGGCATACGCTTCATTGACGAGTACATGCCACGGCCGTCCAGGATACGCACTGCGCCATGTCGCCCGGGCATACGTCAATAAGACGGCATGCGCCAACGTATGATATGAAGGGCTACTATATTTTTGATAAAAAAGCGCTTCAATAAGTTGGCGTTCGGCATCTCGAGCATCTGCCAAATGTTGGGTATTGGCATCATCAAGGCTCAAATGAATATGATGACGTCGTTGCACATCGATACGAACAATAAGATTATCACCGATTTGGGCGCCGTGGCGGGCATACCATCCATTCAGCGACACAATATCTGGACCGAGTTGGGCAAGCGACTGCCCATCGCCAATGACAAAAATCGGTTCATCGGCTGAAATGAACGGCTCTAACCATTCTCGCAACAAGTAATCACCGTTTATTGCCGCAACGTCAGGAATGATGCGGAATGTAACGCCATTGACTGCCTGATGCACCGCCAAAAATGTATGATCAGGCAAGGCAACCCATCCTACCGCTAACGGATTGTCATGTAACAGTGTATGAATTTGTTTTTTTGGATTACGCGTACCGAGGGCATGATGGGAAAGGATTTTGGTGACAATAGAATCGATACTTAATGCTTCTGATGAGGCATCAGCTAATTCGCGGAGTAACACGGCAATCGATGGTTTTGTACGTGGCATGACTTACCCCCGAATCAGCATGCGAGTGTCATCACTCGTATGCTGAATTATACCATGCTACGAACGCTGATTTTGCTTATTCATCTATTGCACAAAATGCGGCATCGGCGATACTTGCCACGTCAAGATTGAAATGGCGATACAAATCATGACGATTCCCGGACTGACCAAAGTCATCGACACCCAAGCTGGTCACGGGCGCCCCATACACACTCCCCAACCATGCCATTGCATGGGATGCAGCGTCATGAATAGTAAGCATTGGGGTACGGCGTTCGGCATCAGGGTAGAGCCAGGCAAAGGGATCACGCTCGCCATTTTGGCGTGCTACCACGAACCGCTCGTACAACGCTCGGACGCTCACTATGTTAATCACATCGGCTGCAACACCCTCACGCCACAATAATTCCGCAGCTTGTAACGCTTCGGGGATGACCGTCCCACTTGCGCACAACATAACGCGCGGTGCAGTAGCTAATTCGGAATGATTGGTTTGCCAGGTGGCCAGTCGGTAGGCACCTGCTAATGCCTGCTGTTGCAAGGTGTCGATGCCCAAGCGTTCGCGTGCAGCAAAAAACGGAGCCTGATCTATCGTTCGCGTGCTCAAACGCAAGTACAACGGGCGACCATGTTCACGGTCAAAACAATTTTTTACACCTTCGAGCAAAAACCACTCAAGTTCGCCAGCATAGCATGGCTCTGCCATCATTAATTTTGGCAATTCAATACCCACCGATGCGGTAATGGTCGATTGGTGTGCCCCGCCTTCTGGCGCCAGGGTCACTCCTGATGGCGTGCCAGCTACGATAAATTTGGCACCCGAATATACCGCATAAATGAACGAATCAAGCCCACGCAATACAAACGGGTCATATACAGTGCCTATTGGCACAAGTGGTGCACCAAGTAATTCATGGGACAACCCCGCCATTCCCAACAACATGAACAAATTCATTTCTGAGATACCAAGTTCAATGTGACGCCCTTGCGTCGAACGATGCCATCGTAACAACCGTTGGGCTTCACTCTCGTAATCAGTGACTTCAGGATGATGCGTATAGACGCCGTTGCGGTTAATCCACGCCCCCAAATTGGTCGAAACCGAAACGTCGGGTGACATCGTGACCATATGCGGCGCGACTTCGGGGATATCTGCAAAACGCACCAACAAGCGGCCAAATGCATCTTGGGTACTTACCGTGTCAGGCATACTCAAGTCAACCCGATTTGGCACCGTAATTATTGGTAACTCCGGAGTTTCCACTTCGGCTAAACGTTGCGATACTTCGTGACAAATCAGCCCTTCAGGGCTATCAACATCAAAATCCGGCCACAAATCATCGCTGGCAATGCCCATCGACGCACGGAGTGCTTCGATTTGTTCAGAATTCAACAACATCGAGTGATTCAATGGGTGGCCAGCAATCGGCAAGCCCCACCCTTTGATTGTGTACGCAAAGACAACCGTCGGACGGGTCATATCACGGTCGACTTCATCGAAAATCTCACACATGGTGTCGAGGTCATGACCACCTAAATTTGAAATGACACTCTGTAATTCTTCGTCGGGAACTTTGGCCAACACAACAGCCAACGTGCTCCGATCGGCGTCATTACTATTCAGCAAGCGTTCACGCAAATCAGCGCCTTGCAAACGAATAAACGACTGATATTCTTCGTTGCTCATATCATCAATACGCCGCCGCAATGTTTCACCGCCAGGCAATGCGTATAACTTTTGTAATTTATGACCATATTTGGCCTCTAACACCCGCCAACCGTTTTGGGCAAAAAGTTTCTTGAGGCGGGCGGCACGTATACCCGGTACGACGCGGTCGAGGCTTTGGCGATTGAGGTCAACCACCCAGACCACTTGGCCGATGCCGTCAAGGGCTTCGTCAAGTAATGCTTCCCAAACGTTCCCTTCGTCGAGCTCAGCATCACCGACCACAGCCACAAAGCGCCGTTCGGGGATGGCAGCTCCATGATCACGCAAAAACCGTTGCGTCAATGACGCAAATAACGGTGCCACGACACCCAACCCTACCGAACCAGTCGAAAAATCAACTTGCACGGGGTCTTTGGTGCGGCTCGGGTACGACTGCAACCCACCAAATTCACGCAAGGTTGTCATATAACGTTTGGGTAAATTTCCTAATAAGTATTGAATTGAATGAAAAATTGGCGATGAATGCGGTTTCACCGCTATTCGATCACCTTTTTTGAGGAAGTGAAAATACAATGCAGTCATTAATGTCACGGTTGATGCTGACGAGGCTTGGTGACCGCCTACTTTTGTCCCGTCAGTATTGGGGCGCACATTATTTGCATGATGAATCATCATCGTCGCCAACCACAACACCCGTTGTTGGATTGATTCAAGTAATCTCAGTTTGTGGCTGTCCATACGCGGTTTAATCAAAAGCGTATTTGCAACTGGTGCTGTTTTTGTCTTCATAGATAACTTCCTCATACCACTGCCGGCGAGACAATGATATTATTGGTGGATTGCTCCATCATACACTTATTCATCACTGCTGCGTATGAGCCAAAGTTTTGATATCGTAACCATAACACTAAAAAATCACGAGATTCGCACACATTACGCAACTTCCACCGGTATATATGCGCATAATAGCTGGAAAGCTACAGTTCGTAATTCAAATTTGGTACAATAAGACGAACCAAAATACGGAACGAGAACAGTAATGCAACGTGAAAAACTCCTCTCAAATCTAACCACCACCCAACTCTGGGATATTGTGATCATTGGTGGCGGTGCAACGGGGCTCGGGATTGCAGTCGATGCCGCCAGTCGTGGTCACAAAACATTGCTCCTCGAAGCCTATGACTTTGCCAAAGGCACGTCGAGTCGTGCAACCAAATTAGTGCACGGCGGCGTACGCTATTTGGCCCAAGGAAATATATCACTGGTGTATGAAGCCTTGCATGAACGTGGTCGCTTGCGCAACAATGCCCCTCACCTCGTCCGGGTTATGCCCCATGTCGTCCCCGCATACAATTTATTTGATTTGCCTTTTTATGGGACTGGTTTATTACTCTATAGTGTGATGGCAGGACGATTAGGTTTTGGCTTTTCACGTCTCATTAGTCGCACCGAAGCCCTTGCCCTAGCCCCTACATTAACCGCCAAAGGGCTCAAAGGGGGGATTGTGTATTATGACGGGCAATTCGACGATTCACGCCTGGCCATTACGTTGATGCGCACCGCCCACAACCATGGAGCCACCCTCCTCAACCACATCCCGGTCGACGGCTTACTCCATGACCGCAACGGCAAAATTTGTGGTGTCACGGCTCACGACAGCGAGAGTGGCACCACATTTCAGATTAATTCGAAAGCCGTAATTAATGCCACCGGAATATTTGTCGACCAGATTCGGCGCCTCGATAATGCCACTGCCAAACCAATATTGGCCCCTAGTCAAGGAATTCATATTGTCGTAGACCGTTCGTTTTTACCTGGCGATCATGCTGTCATGATCCCCAAAACAGCCGATGGCCGGGTGCTTTTTGCATTACCGTGGCATGATTGTGTGGTGATTGGGACCACCGATACTGCGATGCCAGAATCCCAGATTGAACCTCGCCCACTTGCCGCCGAAATAGAGTTTGTGTTGAGCCACACGGCCAAATACCTCAGCCGTCGACCAACGGCAGCCGATGTCTTGAGTGTCTTTGCAGGCCAGCGCCCACTCGTCAAAGCAAGTGGCAGTGACGGCAAGACCAAATCATTGTCGCGCGATCATACCATCGTTTTTGCCGAAAGTGGGATGATGACGATAACCGGTGGTAAATGGACCACCTATCGGCATATGGGCGAAGACGCCGTCAATAAAATTGAACATTCGGCCAATCTCGCCGTGAATCCATCAGTCACCAAAACCCTCCACCTCCATGGGTATAGCACACTTCGTGACAGCGATGACATGCAAGTCTATGGCAGCGATGCCGCTGCAATACGCTCGATAGCACTTGAAAATCAAGCTTGGGCGACTCCCATTCACCCCGATTTGCCCTACACTGGTGCCGAAGTCGTTTGGGCGGTACGGATGGAACAAGCCCGCACCGTCGAAGATGTATTGGCGCGGCGCACGCGGGCATTGTTACTCAATGCCAAAGCCAGTATCACTATGGCGCCGGCCGTCGCCCAATTAATGGCTAGCGAACTCGACCGCGGTGAAGATTGGATAGCCAACCAAATATCGGCATACACCGCGCTTGCAACCGGTTATATATTGCCATAACGGTTGGGCAGGTTAATCCACAAAAAAACCGGCGTTCCACATTCGTGGGACGCCGGTTTCCTTCACTGCAATTTAGCCACGTCTGCGCGCAACTTCGGCAATCAAGGCAGGCACGACTTCGAGCGCGTCACC
>CALQBW020000062.1 GCA_943328915.2 Singulisphaera sp. GP187
ACTTCGGGACCCCATTGCATGGTCAAGTTTTGGAGTGGGCATTCGCCACCCTTGTCACAGACAGGGCAGTCGAGGGGGTGTGAGGTCAACAAAAATTCAAGTACGCCACGTTGGGCGAACTTGACTTTTTCGGTGGTGGTTTTGATGACCATGCCGTCGCTGACCGGAGTCACACATGCGGCTTGGAGTTTATTCATCATCAAGGCCATTTGGGGTAACCCATCAGGTCCCATCACGACTTGGCGGGTGGCTGGGTCGATGCGGGGTGTCCACACTTCGACCAAGCACATCCGGCACATGCCAACGGGCTTCATTTTGGGGTGGTAGCAAAAAACCGGAATCGCCACATCAGCATGGCGAGCCGCATCAACAATGTTGGTGCCGGGGGGGACGGCAACCGACTTTCCATCAATTATTACGTTTACGTCTGGCATCGTTCTCTTACTCCCGGCTATCCGATTCGGTACGGTTCAGCACTAGTGCGCCAAGGTCAGCGGAATGGCGTGCCGTGCAGATGATTTGGCGAGGGCTTCTTCGAATTCGTGGGGGAAGAGCTTGAGGGCGGTGCGGATGGGCACCACTGCGCTTTCGCCCAACAAACAGAAGCAGTTACCAGCCATCTGATTGTAGATGTCGTGGAGTTTGGCGATATCGTTCTTTTGGGCACCACCATGATTGAGCCGATGCAGAGTTTTGACCAAATAATGAGTTCCTTCACGACAAGGTGTGCATTTGCCACATGATTCGTGTTTAAAGAATTCATCCATTTTGTAGGCGAGTTCTACCGCACTCACGGTTTCGTCCAAAATAATCACACCACCCGACCCGAGCATCGTGCCGGCGGCAGCGAGTGATTCATAGTCCATTGCCACATCAATGCTGGCTTCAGTCAACCAAGCTGCAGAAGCCCCACCAGGGACGATGATTTTGACTTTGCGGTCTTCGCGCATGCCACCGGCGTAGTCATATATTAGCTCGCGCATGGTGGTGCCGAATTGGACTTCGTAGTTGCCTGGTTTGCGTACATGTCCCGAAACGGAAAAGACTTTGGTTCCCGGGCTTTTTTCAGTGCCGTTCTTGCGGTACCATTCTGCACCCTTGAGGACAATTCGAGGTACATTGGCGAGCGTTTCGACATTGTTGACAATTGTTGGCTTGCTATACAAACCGGCAATGGCGGGGAATGGTGGCTTGAGGCGGGGTTGTCCCATTTTGCCTTCAAGCGATTCCATCAATGCGGTTTCTTCGCCACAAATATAGGCACCCGCGCCACGACTGACCACGATGTTGATGTTAACACCCGTACCAAACGCGTTTTTGCCGAGATAACCCCGAGCAGTCGCATCGGCAATGGCTTTTTCGAGGCGGAGGGCTCCGGCGGCGAATTCACCACGGATATAGATGAAGGCGGTCTGACATTCAATGGCATAGGCCGCTAATGCGACACCTTCGATGAGTTGGTGTGGGTTTCGGTCGATGATTTGATGATTATTGAATGTGCCTGGCTCGCTCTCGTCTGCATTACAACACAAATAGCGGGGGTAGACATCCTTGGGCAAAAAGCCCCATTTTACGCCTGTCGGGAAGCCTGCGCCACCACGGCCGCGCAAACCAGCTTCTTTGACAACGTTGATAACGTCGGCGGGGGTCTTTTCCGTGACGGCAATGCGGAGTGCTTCGTATCCTTCATGCTTGATGTAGACATCGAGATCTGCAATGTTGGGTACGTCATTATCACGCAAGACGACGTGTTCGGTGATTGGCGGCATAAATAACCTGCTTACTTTCAGTTCGCCAGTATGAGTGTGCATGCCGATTTACGGGGATTATGCTACCACTACGAGCTATTTGTGTCAAACTGCACAAATTGATTGACGATGCTTTATTCGGATAAAAGTGCCGTGGATTCCGTGCTGTTGTTGTATTTTCATCATACCAAAACACGGTTCGAACGCATTCATTATACTTCGGATAATGCAACTACCACCGCAGCTTCGGCAGCTTGTGGACTTGCTTGTCCGCGGGACGCTTTCATGATTTGGCCGACCAGGAATTTGATTGCGGCGTCTTTTCCACTTTTGAAGTCCGCTACGGCTTTGGGATTGGCAATGACTGCCGACCGCGCCATGGTAAGGAGCGCATCACTGTCACCGATGACGGCCAAACCCCTGGTGGCAACGATTTTTTCAGGGTCATTGCCATGTTGGTAACACTCTTCAAAAACTTCTTTGGCAGAGGCTCGGGTAATCGTCCCTTTGGTTACCAATGCCACGATTGTGGCAATATGATGCGGCGTCATCCGCTTTGCGGCAACGCTGATTTCATCACCGCTATCATTGAGCAAACGGAAATACTCGCCAATAATCCAAACAGCAGCGTCGCGAGCACTCCCACCTGTTGCGACCGTAGCGGTGACTGTTTCTTCATAAAAATCCGCAACTTCATGCGTGATCGTCAATGAATCAGCATCTTTTAGGCTAAGGCCGTATTGCGCACTGAAGCGTTCTCTACGCGTCGCAGGCAATTCTGGTAAACGTGTAGCAATCTGGGTGACGTATTCGGCTTCCATCTGCAATGGGGGAATATCGGGATCGGGGAAATAACGATAGTCGTGAGCAAATTCTTTGGTGCGTTGTTCGATGGTTTTGGCTAACGCATCATTCCACCCACGGGTAGATTGAATAATTTTGCCACCACTTGTTACCACGCTGATTTGGCGTTCGATTTCGTAGTTGATGGCCCGTTCGACATTGCGGAACGAGTTGACATTCTTGATCTCAACTTTGGTACCGAATTCTTTTTGGCCTTCGGGTCGCACCGAGACATTCGCGTCACATCGTAACGCTCCTTCTTCCAAATTACCGCTGTTGACACCTATCCACAAAAGCAATTGATGCAGAGTTTGGAAATAGAGTCTGGCTTCTTCGGCGCTGGCAATATCAGGCTCAGACACGATTTCCATCAGTGGAACACCAGCACGATTGTAATCAATCAACGAACTCCCGTCAGGCAGGTGGGTCAACTTGCCTGTATCTTCTTCGATATGAATGCGGGTTAATTCGATACGGCGTGTCCCTGATGCACTGGGGAATTCCACGTAGCCGCCAATACAAAGTGGGTCTTCGTATTGACTCCGCTGATATGACGACGGCAAGTCGGGGTAGAAATAATTTTTGCGACTGATAGTACTGTCACGGGTAATGGTGGAATGCAATGCCAAACCTGTCATCGTGGCCAATTCAATGGCACGCCGATTGGGTACGGGTAGGGCACCAGGAAGCCCTAAACATACAGGGCAAACATTGGTGTTGGGTGCGGCCTGTGAGGCATCAGTACGACATCCGCAAAACATCTTTGATGTCGTGCGTATCTGGGCGTGCACCTCGAGACCAATCGTGGCAATATACTTCATGGGCATGCTTCCTACCGATTCAAACCAAATGATTTTCTATTATAGCGTGAATTCAAAGAAGATAGTTGATGCTTCATGAACCAAAGAGTGCAGAAATTACATTACTGACAGCGAGCCCTACTTCTCCGTTCCGTATTTACGTTCCGTTTGACACAACTCAATGTGCCTCGTATGATTTTCCAACGAATTCGCTCAGGGTGTTATTTTGTGAATTTTTTAATGCAAAGGAAGGCTCCAATGTTTAGTTTTGCTGCGATTCCGTGGATTGGTGTGCCGATTTGTATGATTGTTGCGATTGTTAGTGGGTCAATCTGGTTTGGTCCAAAAACATTTTTCCCGATTTGGTGGAAAGGGATTGGCAAAACGGATACCTCAATCCCCGGCGGTGGTCAAAATATGGGAATGGTTTTTGGGTTGACGTTTGTGTCATGTTTTGTGCAAGCGCTCATGATGTCGGTCATCCTGCATGCAATTTACCCACACGGGTATACGTGGATGCAAGGGGGCCAAGCTGGGGTCGTGTTTTGGCTAGCATTTGTCATGCCTACCTACCTCGTGAATAAATTGTTTGCTGCACATCCATTGTATGTGTGGGGTATCGAAATTGGTAATCATCTGGTAAATTTCGTGCTATTTGGGGTGATTCTTTCTTTTTTTGCATAATCTGAAGAAGTGCCACTTCGTCATTCTGTCCGCTGCATATATCCCCATAAAGGGATGTGTGCAGCGGGCGTTTTTGACTTTGAAATTAAAAAATAGACTCGATTCGTATGTTGCTGCTGATTATTTGGGCCAGATCTGCAATCAATCGTATGTTCACTCATTGGCGCAGGTATTGTATAGTAGTAGCAATAAACATATGGTAGGGTGGAGGGGGCATGGCACGTGTATTTATAACCGGAGCAACCGGGCCAGTGGGGAGTAGCCTCGCCGAATATATAGTGCGTCAACCTGAGGTCGAGCTATCCGTGTTTCGCCGTTGGCGAAGTGATCTGCGTGCACTTGCGAGTGTACAGTCACAGATTACCTTTTATGAGGGTGACATCGAAGATGCATTTGCCGTTGGTGATGCAGTTGCCCAAGCGCAGCCAGACTACGTATTCCATCTTGCTGCCCAAAGTTATCCTTCCGCATCGTGGGGTGCTCCAGTGGCAACCATGCGCGCCAATGTAGAAGGAACAATAAATCTGCTTGAAGCGGTACGGCGGCATGCGCCAGCTGCGAGGGTCCATATTGCTGGATCGAGTGCTCAATATGGAGTGGTGGCACCCGAAGCAATCCCCATCAAAGAATCACACCCGATGCGTCCTGCTTCACCGTATGGCATCAGTAAAGTCAGCCAAGAGTTGTTGGGATTGCAATATTTTGATAGTTATGGAATTCATACCGTGGTGACACGGTCATTTAATCATGTCGGGCCACGTCAAGGCGACCGTACCGCCATTCAGACCTTTTGCCGGCAAATGGCGCTGATTGAGGTTGGCCGTCAAGGACCGGTGATAAAAGTAGGAAATCTCGACCCGCAACGTGACTATACCCATGTAGACGACGTCGCACGGGCCTTGTGGGCGTTAATTCAATGCGCACCAGGTGGATCTGTCTTCAATATGTGTTCGGGGAGAGCAGTGCGCATAGGTGATATTTTGGATATGGTGGTGGCCCAGGGTCGGGTGCCCATTACAATCGAAGTTGATTTGAATCGGTTACGACCACTCGATGAACCGATTTTACGTGGTGATAATAGTCGATTGGTGGCGCTAACTGGTTGGCAACCGCAAATCAGTATGCAACAAATCATCATCGAATCATTGGATTATTGGCGACTACGGATTCGTGACGAATGATGGTCGTTTTTTTGTTAAGAGCCGTTCGTTTGCAAGGCAAATGTTTTTTGCAGAGTTCATGTGGAGGGTGCCATGCCCAATAGTGAAACCCCGCATGTCCTCCAAAATAATCCAGGAGATTCCACACGAGAAACGAATCGTGTCTATCGCACGGTGAACGACGATAACCGCCGCACGGTACAGCATACACCGCTGAGTCGCACGAGTAGCTGGGTGGCGGTGTTTTTGCTGGGTGGTTGGCGGGTAGCTTTGGCGGTATTGTTAATTTTTTTCTTTCTGGTGAATTGGGTATTGTTTGGGAATCATATTTCGGGAGCCAATCCTGCAGTAACTGTTGCTGGATTGCCTGTTGAGTCAACGATGTTACCAACCTTAACGGTTGCAATGACTACTGCCCAAGTGCGGGTGAATGGGACAGGTGATGCGGGGTTGTTTTTGCGCAAAGCACCAAGCCGTTCTGCCGAAGTTGTCAAAACCTTAAATGATGGAACAGTTTTGGACATTGTGGGTAAAAATAAAACTGCCGAAGATGTCGAGTGGCGAAATGTACGAGATAGCGATGGTAACGAAGGATGGGTTTCGGCGGGGTACGTCGTTCCTGTCAATTAATATGTACCGTTTGGAGATACCTTCGTGTCAATACGGCTACGATTAACATTGGCCTATGTGGGTTTATTTGCGGTAGCGCTAACGATACTTGATTTTGGCTTGTATTATGTCGTAAACCGCGCACTAATTAATAGTATAGACAGTGAACTTGATTTGGGCGCGCAAGTTGTCCAAGAAAGCGTCACCAAATCGAGTACCGAACCGCAAATTATCGATGATGATGTCACAATTGTTGAACCAGATGCCATTAAAAATTTTGCAACCACAAATTTACTCGCGATTGTCTACAGTCCTGACGGCCGGATTCGTTCTCGTTCGCTTAACTTAATTCGACAACCCGGTTTGGCGCGGCTGTTGACACTTGACCCCGATACCGTCTTGTTGGCTGTCGCTGGGTCGCGATTGCGATTTACTACCGACATTGGGGTGGCGCGTCTCCGCGTGCTGGTGGTGCCATTGACATATGTCAATGTGTTGACCAATACAGTCCAAGTAGGTGGTATTTTGCAATTAGTCCGTCCCATCAGCGAAACCGAACGTGCGCTGCGATTTTTTCTGTATGCATTAGCATTTGGAGGTGTCGCAGTGATGATTGTCGCTGCCCAAGGTGGCGCATGGCTGACCCGCGCGGTATTTCGGCCTATCGACGTAATCGCACGCACCGCGCAAAGTATCGTGAGCGCGGTTGATTTACGCCGTCGGGTGCCTGTGCCCACCGTCCAAGATGAACTGCAACTTTTGACCGTAACGGTAAATGATTTGCTCGAACGGATTGAACGACTGTTTGAAGCACAACGACGATTTTTGGCAGATGCTTCGCATGAATTACGCACTCCATTGGCGGCAATGAAGGGGAATATCGAAATCTTGCATCGTGGCGCTATGCGAGACCCCGGGCTCTTGAATGAATCACTTGACGACATGCAACGTGAAACCGAACGCTTGATTCGTTTGGTCAATGATTTGCTCATGTTGGCACGCAACGAAGCAGCAGCAGGAATGCGATTTGAAGTGGTCGATATGGCAACGTTATTGCTCGAAACGATCCGCGACCTAAAATCGCTCGCCGGGAATATTTCGCTCAAATTAGAAGTACAACACGTGGTGATGGTGAATGGAGACCGTGACCGACTCAAGCAAGCCATTCTCAATATTTGTATTAATGCCTTACAACATACACCTGACGGTGGCAGTGTCATCTGCAGGCTTACGAGTCAAGATCATGTGGCGATGGTGACAATCCAAGACACTGGAGTAGGGATTAGTAATGAAGATTTGCCACATATATTTGATCGTTTCTTTCGGGTTGACCGTTCGCGCACCCGAGCATATGTGGGGAGTGGGGCTGGCTTGGGACTGGCTATTGTTAAATATATCGTTGAATCCCATAACGGCAGGGTTGCGGTCGCCTCTACGTTGGGGGAAGGCACAACATTTACCATCGAAATCCCGTCATTGGATGATGGTATCTTTGGTGACGACGATTAGAATTGGAGCACCGATGCGGGTACTCACACTCAGCGACGAGGTAGTGCCACTCGTGTACAGCTTGCAAATCAAAGAACGATTTGCTGATGTGTCATTAGTATTTGGATGTGGTGACTTACCGAATTACTATCTAGAGTACATTACTACCATGCTCAGTATTCCGTGCCTTTATGTGCTGGGGAATCATGACCACCCCGAACTGTTGGAGTCTGGCGAACTGTTGACAGGCCCACGTGGTTGTATTGCTGTCGATGACGCAGTGGTACGGGTTAATGGATTGTCGGTTGCGGGAATTGGTGGTTCACTTCGCTATAATTTGGACGGTGGCCCGCAATTCACTGAAACAGAAATGATGGTGCGGTGTTTGCGACTCGCCACACGAATCATTTGGCACAATGCGCATCGTCGCCGGGGCCTAGATGTGATGCTCAGTCATGCGCCTTTGGCGGGGATTCATGATGGTGCTGACCGTCCGCATCGTGGTTCCAAAGCATTTGTGACGTTACAACGCTGGTTTCGCCCACGCTATTGGATTCATGGGCATGTGCACCGCTCGTATTCTTATGGCGTCGCCACAGAAACATACTACAACCATACGCGCATTCTCAATACTGCGGGGTATCGTGATATGACGATTGACCCTACATACTAACGGACTAATGGAAAACTACAATGGCAGATCAACATAATTCGTTTTTGAATAGTTTGGCCCGCGCTCACTTTGAAGATGCGCGACGTCGTGAATGGCTGTCTGCTCTCCGGGATGCTTTGGGACATGCGCCACATGAACTATTGGCGCTCGAAGAAGTGCGTAATCGCTTGCAAATACGTGGCCAACGCCATATTGGACTTTGTACCGTGCCACTCGACCATATTATTGGTAGCGAAGGGCGTTATGGTGATTTTGATCGCCACTTTTTGCCCCGCAGTGATCATGTACGCGACCGTTGGATGAATGTTGATATGGCCAATCAACTGTATATCGATTTGCCACCAGTAGAACTCTATAAAATTAGTGATGTGTATTTTGTACGTGATGGCAATCATCGTGTCTCTGTTGCACGACGCCAAGGCCAAACCGATATCGATGCAATTGTCGATGAATTATTGATTGATGTACCGATAGATGCGTCGCTCCGCTTGGATGAATTACCAATCAAAGAAGAATACGCTGACTTTTTGGATTGGACGCAGTTGCATGTGATGCGCCCGCAACAACGTATCGAATTCAGTGAACAAGGGGGCTATCTCGAGCTGATACGCCATATCAATGGTCACCGGTATTTCATGGGGCAAGAACTTGGTCGACCAATTACTAGTGAAGAAGCAGTGGCGAGTTGGTACGATGACGTATATATTCCGGTCATCCAGGCAATCCGCGCGCACGATGTATTGAGTCGCTTTCCTAATCGTACCGAAGCCGATTTGTATCGTTGGATAATGGAACATCGCTGGTATATGTTGGAATCTGCAGGTGGGAAAGATCCAGGCCCGGAACACGCAGTAACGCATTTTTCAGAGCAATACGGCACCAACAATTGGTTTAGCCAATTGGGGCGCCGCATCGGTGATTTGTTGCGCTGATTTCCCTAAATCGTCATCCCCGAACGCACATCGAGGGTGGGGAAGTCAATATCGCGACAATCAGCATTGATTACTACATTGCGGCCGATCCGACAATCGGCTGGGATGTGCGCGTTTTTGCCGATTACCGAGATGCCGGTGTTGACTTTGTCGGGTTGGTTGCTATTTGGGGTGGTGAGGTCATCGCCGTAGCCGACTACGGCATTGGCGCCAATCACCACTTGTTTGTCAACAATCACTTTGTCAATGACGCTCCCCGGTCCAATCCAGGTGTCGGTCATGATGACGCTGTCGCGGACGATTGCCCCAGGTGCTACATAAACTCCTGGCGACAACACAGACCGTTCGACGGTGCCGAGCACCGTACAGCCATTGCAAATCATGCTTTGATTGACCAGCGCACCCGGTCCGATTTTGGCCGGTGGGCGCTCTTCGCTGCGGGTATGCAACACCCAATCAGGATCGTAGAGATTGAGTGTATTGGTAGGGTCGAGGAGTTCCATGCTGGTACGCCAGTACGAATCAATCGTTCCCACATCCACCCAATATCCCGAGAATGGGTAGGCGACCACGCGGTTAGCAGTTACCATTGATGGGATTACATGTTTCCCGAAATCGGTTCGTGCAACGCCATTATCTTGGGTGGTGAGCGCAGTAATCAACGCCTCGGCATTGAACACATAAATGCCCATGTTGGCCAGCGTGCCTTTGTCACGTTGTTTTGGTTTTTCGGTGAATTCGACTACTTCCATGGCTTGATTGACCGTAATAATGCCAAAGCGATCGGTTTCTTCGAGGGGAACATGCATCACCCCGACGGTTAAATCTGCTTTTTGTTGCAGGTGAAAATCAATCATCGGTGCATAGTCCATTTTGTAAATATGGTCACCCGACAAAATAACCACCAAATCGGCGCGGCGCTCGCGAATGTAATTGATGTTTTGCAAGACGGCGTCTGAAGTTCCTTGGTACCAACCTTCTTCGTTGCGTCCTTGATACGGTTGGAGCAATTGTACGCCGCCGTTGCTGCGATCGAGGTCCCACGGCTTGCCATTGCCAATATGACCGTTGAGCGAATGGGGCTGATATTGGGTGAGCACCGCGACGTCAAAAATTCCAGAATTAACACAATTTGAAAGAGGGAAGTCGATTATGCGGAATTTACCAGCAAATGGTACGGATGGTTTGGCACGTTTTTCGGATAATACGCTGAGGCGAGCCCCTTCGCCGCCTGCCATAATCATTGCTACAACCCGCATATCTGCCTCATTTCAATTATGTTGCGCTCCGCACGTGAGACATTACTTCTTCAAAAAGTCTTCCATTGGTTGAAATAGCGCTACCACCATAAATCGACGTATTACCGAGCCAATCCGTAAAAGTTCCACCGGCTTCTAGGAGCACCGGAATTAACGCAGCACAATCCCAGGGGCTCATCACAGCGTCGAGCATGACATCGACTCGACCAGTGGCGACCAACATATGACCATACGCGTCGCCCCAGCCTCGTAGCATACGGACGCTCTTACTTAAGCTTTTGAAGGCAGCGCCACGACCATATTCATCCATATGAATCACATCGGTACACGACAACAGCGCATCTTTCAGGTGTGCCGTTTGACTGACGCGGGCGACCCGGCCATTCCACAAACACCCTTCACCAATGGCCGCAGTGACCATTTCACCGGTCGGAGGAGCAGCAACCGCACCCACGACGGGTACGCCATCGCGTTCGAGGCCGACGAGTACGGTATACATGGGGACGCCAGCCACAAATGTTTTGGTGCCGTCGATAGGATCAAGAATCCAGCGGAAGCTCGCACCAGGGCGTGTTTCGCCCTCCTCTTCACCAAGGATACTGTGGTGTGGGTAGCGCGATTCAATCATTTGGCGCATCAATCGCTCTGATTCGCGGTCGGCAATGGTGACGGGAGAATTATCAGATTTGATTTCGGCGACAAAATTGGTTTGGAAGTGACGCAACGTCACTCGGCCGGCATTCCAGGCTAATTCGGTAGCAAATTCACGCAGACTGCGTAAGTCTTCGGTGGCCATCAGTATGTTCCTTGCTTATGCAGAAAAAGTCTGTTGTAATACATCCAGGAGGCGTTTGTGCTGAATTGGGGTCCCGATACTTATTCGGATGGCATCGTTGAGGCGTGGTTTTGGGAAATAGCGTATCAGGATGCCGTGTGTACGCAACTCATCTCGCACGTGACCTGCTGCCACGGGTGTTTTGACTAACAAGAAGTTGGCCACACTGGGATAGACTATACAGCCCATCGCGGTTAACGCCAGTGTCAAATCATCACGATCTTGGGTGATTTTCGCAATAATCGGGGCCATATTGGCAAAATCGCGCACGGCTGCAGTGGCTGCTACATCTGCTGCGACATTTACCGTATATGGTTGCTTGAGTTTACGGAGCTGGGTGGCGAGAGATTCATGCATGACGCCATATCCAACCCGTAATCCCGCAAGCCCTGCCCATTTGCTAAAGGTACGCAGTATGACGAGGTTGGGATGCTGATCGATTAAATCGAGGTAAGTAATCCCACTGAATTCGGCATAGGCTTCGTCGGCTACGACAATTAAGGGCATATCGAGCAACGCGATTAATTCATCGCGGCGCAATGGATTGCCAGTCGGGTTATTAGGGGCAGCCAAAAATATTATTTTGGCGTGGTTGGTTGTAATTGCGGCACGAATAGCGTCAACGTCTAAATCAAAATTGGCATCACGCGGAACGTCGATTATTTTTCCTTGACATAAATGTGTGCCGTAGGCATACATTCCAAACGAAGGAGTCACATCAATCACCGTATCTCCTGGATTAATGGTGGCACGTAACAATAGGTCAATCAATTCGTCTGAGCCATTGCCACAAATAATACGGTCGGTTGCCTGCTGGAGGTGCTGGGCAATGGCCGTGCGGAGTGTGGTGTTGTCTGGGTCAGGGTAGAGTGCCACCATATCGCGGGCCCCTTCAGGGCTGGCGAGTTGGGCAAGGGCGGCACGGGTGGCTGCGGTGGGGCCGTAGGGGTTTTCGTTGGCATCGAGTTTGATAAGTTGATTGCGAGTTAGACCGAGTTGGCTCGCGAGAATGTCAAGCGGCAGAATGGGGCTGTACGGCGCAAAAGTAGCAATGTCACGCCGAAGCAACTGCAAAATATCCAGTTTCATGATAGGTTTCTCATTGGTAAAAAGCTGTAGTTATCATACCACAGCGCATAGTGAAACAAAGTTTCGTGTAATTTGAAACTTCGTTTCATGTAATTTCTGTGGCTAGGCACAATTGATTCCGTGTATACTATCAGAGTAAATAATGCAATAAAGTACCTATTGATGGAGTCGTATTGTCATGAATAGTAATCGTCCAAGTATTTCGGCATTTTTCCCTGCCTACAACGATGGGGGTACAATTGGGAGTTTGGTTGTTACCACGTTGCAGACCCTCGCCGAAGTCAGCGATGATTATGAAGTGATTGTCATTGAAAATGGCAGCACCGACTATACCGTCCAAGTGCTGAAGGAACTCGCCGAACAATTTTCACATTTTCGTTACCAAGCGCATGCCGAACCATTGGGATATGGCGGCGCATTACGTGCGGGATTTGCCGCCTGTGAGAAAGAATTTATTTTTTATACTGATGGTGACGCCCAATATGACCCACGTGAAATTCGGTTGTTGTTGGGGGCGCTCCGCGACGATGTAGATGTCGTGAATGGCTACAAAATCGACCGGAGCGATCCATTCCACCGCAAAATCATCGGCAGAGTCTATCATCACACGGTGAAATTTTTGTTTGGCTTTAAATTACGCGATGTGGACTGTGACTTCCGTTTGATTCGTCGCAGTGTAATGCGTGATGTGGTGTTGGAATCAGACAGTGGCACAATTTGTTTGGAATTAGTCAAAAAACTCCAAGATGCGGGGAAGCATTTTGCCGAGGTCCCCGTGCATCATTTCCATCGTACCTATGGCCAAAGTCAGTTTTTTAACTTCCCACGTATCTGGCGAACCTTGGTTCAGCTCATCCAGCTTTGGTGGAAGTTAATGGTCCTCCGTCAAAAATATTAGCGAAAAACACTCCTCTCTTTCGCGCCTGGCGAAAAGAGGGATGTTGTGTCAATGGTTATGCTTGATGCGCGCCGATAATACTATCGCTGAATTTGCACGGCCCGTTCCATCGGCCGAGTAGTTCAGCTTTCGCTGCGGCTTCCAGGGTGATGTAGTTATCTTTGCCATCAACCGTGTCGGTAGTGTGTAATGCCAGTCCCGAGGCTACCAAATCTAATCCCAAATCGATTGAGTCATGTCGGACAATTTTGCCAATGACCGCGGAAGAATCGTTGGGGTCAGGTTTAATGACGGTCAACGTATAGGTCGCAGCTGGATTGACGGTCAACAAAGTTAACCGATCTCTTGCCAAATTTGCACAGTTGGCTTGTTGGGCTGGGTCTTCCGTGAAAATACCGACCAAGGTAACCATTTGTTCACTGGTGTCATTACTGATAATTATTTGATTGCCTGTGCTAACCGAAATGATTTTGACGGTATAAATACCAGGCTGCGTCAGGTTGGCTCCGGTCGTTAGTGGCGGTGTAGATTCATTGGGATTCGTTGCAGGATTTGGTGGCGGTGCAGTGGGTTGTTCTGCTGCCGCAGTCGGTAACTCTGCGGGGGTTGGGTAGGCGGGGTCTGCGGTGGGGTTTGTGTTTGGATCAGG
>CALQBW020000063.1 GCA_943328915.2 Singulisphaera sp. GP187
AATTCCCCAATATCTACCCGGTCAAAACTTAATTCAAATAAATCAGGGACCATCCGGAAGTCGACTTTTGCATGGCGACAAGTATCAATTATTTGTGGTAATCGATGATGTTCAAAAAACGGCAGCGCAATAATCACATAATCAACGGCATGTTCGCGCAATACATCTGCTAAAGCGGTAATCGACCCCAAATGATGAAAATGCAATGGCTGAGCGGAGTTTTCGTCGACAATATCATCACGGTCCGCTACATAGCCAACCAAAGAATAGCCCAAATGCGGTCTTGCAACCACACCTGCCATGACGGAATGGCTAATGTCACTATCGCCAATAACGAGATAGCGCTCACGGTCGATACCACGAGACCATCGCAGGCGGCGCATCAACACAATAATCAAGCGCACCAAACTGAGCGTAATCATTACCAGCAAGAAGGCAAAGGCAATCACCAAACGTGAGTAATAGAGGGGGCGATAAGAAAAAACCACAATGACAAGCAGTGCGGCCGCCGTTGTGGTGCTATTGAAAATTATCCGGAGATTGGCCGTTAACCCTGCATTGGCAGGCAATCGATACATGCCACGGATTGCAAATTGGACTTGCACTAACAAGAGCAACAACAAGCCGATTGGCGCGAAGGCGCTCCATGAGACATAAAACTCACTCGGCACTTCGCGCACAAGCGCTCCAACCATCCCTGGCCACACTACGAGGTAACGCAAGGCGTATGCCATGCCCATACTCGCCAGGATAACGATGCTGTCAAGCGCAAAAAACAACACCCACGATGCAGGTTTGAATGCCGCTAGGATTGATTTGATTGCAGGTGATGGTTGTTCCACGCAGGGCTCCTTCAAATCAGCCCATTATGCACCAGCCTATGGTACATAATCCTCTGTCCACACCAGCGAGGCTTTTTCGATATAGACGGTTTGGCCGATTTCAATACCTTGTTTGAGCAATTCCGTGCTAATCCCGGTTGCTTCGAGTACTCTTTGCAATCGACCGAGTGATTCAGACTGAGCAAAATTGGTCATCGACACGAGACGTTCAATCCGACGACCGCGGACCCGCCACCCGTGGGTGACTGCTTCGACCGTAAAGCGATAATCGAGCTCCGTCGAAACTGGCCATTCCAACGTTTCGACCCGTGGCGTTCGATCAAAATCGAGCGGATTGGCATCAAGGATTAATGCAGCTTTGCGAATTAATGGTTCGACACCGGCACGTGTTGCCGCCGAAATCTCAAACACTTCACGCCCTTCAGCCAGAAACTGTGCTTTGTATTCTTCGACAAAAATTGTCGCATCAGGAAGATCACATTTATTCAACACAATTAATTGGGGGCGGAGGGCTAATTCAGGCCGATACAAGCGCAATTCTTCATTGATTTTGCAATAATCTTGCCATGGATCACGACCATCGACGGCTGCCACATCGATAACATGCAGCAACACGCGCGTCCGTTCGACGTGGCGCAAAAAGCTATGCCCCAATCCCACTCCACGGTGGGCACCTTCGACCAAACCGGGGATATCCGCAACAACGAAGGTTTCTTCGCCATAGGATACGACGCCCAAATTCGGCATGAGGGTGGTAAAGGGATACGCAGCAATTTTGGGCCGGGCTGCACTCATGGCAGCAATCAACGATGATTTACCTGCATTGGGGAAACCGACCAATCCAACATCGGCAAGGAGCTTCAACTCGAGATTCACCTCAAGCTTCTGACCCGGCTCACCAAGTTCGGCGATACGCGGAGCTTGATTGGTCGAGGTGGTGAAGTGCAAATTCCCTAAACCGCCTTTGCCACCGCGTGAAGCCAACAAGCGTTGCCCATGCGCGACTAAGTCGACGGTACACGACACCCCATCAATGATGGAGTGCACTTGTGTCCCAGGCGGCACTTTGATGGTCACGTCGCGTCCATCGGCACCATGACGGCGTGCCGTGCCACCGTTACTCCCAGATAGCGCTTCAAAGCGGTTTTTTTCGCGAAATTGCAATAACGTATTGATGCTTGCATCCGCTAACAAATACACATGCCCCCCGCGACCACCATCGCCGCCATCAGGACCACCATGTGGCACATACTTCTCGCGACGCATCGTCGCCATTCCATCGCCACCGGTCCCGGCCTGCAGGAAGATGGTTGCTTGATCGTAAAAGTCACCCGACATACCCACCACTTATTTCGATAAAAATGCCAGCGCAGACGGCGCTGGCATAAAAGGCACCGAACAGACGGCCCCGCCGCCATACCAACAAACTTACGACTTGGGTTCTTCCTTGCTGTCGGCGGGCTTATCTTCGCTTTTGACGGCTTTTCGGAAGGCGCTAATGCCACCACCCAATGCCGAGGCAATCCCGGTGATTCGACTTGCCCCAAACAACAAAATGACAATCACCAAAATTATCAACAACTCAGGTACACCGAGGTTCATATTGAAGCTCCTTCACAGATACTACAAAATCAACAACTACTTGGTTATTATACCCTACAAGGCGTGCATGTCAACGCCGAACAACCAAACGATAGACAATGAAGAGAACCACCACAATAATTACCACCTCGGGTTGCCAACATTCATAGCGACACTCCTAAACACACGGCTAACGCCGCGCAACCGCACGATAGACAGCCAGGGTACGCAGCGCCGTTTCTTGCCACGAAAATCGCGCCGCTTGGATGGGGCCCCGTGCCGCCAAATCCTCACGCAGGGATGCATCACCTAAAACTTGGTGCATCGCCTGTGCCCAGCCATCGACATCGTGGGGATCAACTTGGTATCCGGCATCCCCGGTCACTTCAGGCAAACAACTCGCATTACTTACGATAACCGGCGTGCCACATGCCATTGCCTCTAGTGGAGGCATTCCAAAACCTTCGTACAATGAAGGGAAGACAAATGCCGTCGCCGCACCGTACCATAAATGTTGCTCCGCTTGTGGGATATACCCGACAAACCGCAATTTATCCCCCAAATTTAACCGCTCTGCTTGCGCCAATATTGGTTCGTACAACCAGCCTTTGCCGCCACCAATCAACAGCGGCGCATCTACTTCATGGGCGATTTGGGCATATGCATCAAGCAAACGCGGGATGTTTTTGCGAGGCTCAAGCGTTCCTAAATAAAACAAATAACGCTCGGGTAAGCCATTACGCTGGCGGAAGGCTGCTAATTCGCTGGGAGTCGATGGCCGAAATCGGGCATCACAGGCATCATAGGTCACCGTTATCCGCTCGGCCGGGACATTGAGATGTGTCACCATTTCTTGTTTGGCGTATTCTGACACCGTAAACAGATGCGCCGCACGTTTGGCCGATACTTGGATTGCCCATCGGGTGTACATCCGATTGATACGCCGGAAGGTTTGCGGGAATAACATTGCGCTCAAATCGTGGATTGTTACGACTGACGGTATCCCCGCCAATAGCGGCATCACATTTAACACGCCATGGTACACATCAGCGCCATGCGCTGCCAACAACGGCGGGGCCATGACCTGTTCCCACGGTATGCGCACGCGCGGATTAATTGTCGGTAGCAGACTTGGGCGCACCTTGAAATTTGCCGGTAACCCCAAGGTCGTCGCATTGACCCCTCGGGTTGTATAAACCGTATATCTATTGATTGTATCGATGTAACCTAAATGTTCCAACAAGGCTTCGACATAGTGCGAAACTCCTGCCCGTCGAAAATTCGCTGTCTGCGCTAACAAATGCGCATTGATTGCCACATGCATTGTCAAGCCTTATGGTTGTTGTGGTGGCAACGGTTGAAATTGTGCGATTGGGCCAATAGTTTGCCATGGCCAATACACAACCCACGCTTGCCCGATTACTCGATCGAATGGCAACCCACCCCATTCACGCGAATCACTGCTATTCTCACGGTTATCACCCAGCACAAACAATGAATTAGGTGCGACCGTAATTGGGCCAGTTGCGCATTGATCCCCTTGGTGACAATACGTCGGCGCACCTTGCAAATAGGGTTCAACCAATTGCTGCCCATTGACAAACACCATGGCATCACGAAATTCAATCGTATCACCGGGTAACCCAATAACTCGTTTAATATAATCTTTGCTGGGGTCGTGCGGGTATTCAAACACCACGACTTCACCATATGTAGGCATCCCTATGGGATAAATAATTTCCACTGGCAAATCTTTACCGAGTGCGCGTTGTGGAGCATTCAAATCAAAGTGGAAGTTTGCAAGTTTATTCACCAAAATAAATTGCCCAGAGTGCAAATTCGGTTCCATGCTTTGCCCTTCGATAAGGAAGTTTTGGACCACTCCTCGTACCAAAAAAAACAAAATCACCACAAATATAACCATTTCCGCCAACTCGCGAATATAGTTGAGCTCACTTATCGGCTTGGACGGAAGGCTCGCCGTTTGCGCAGCGCTTAATTCCAATAATTGCCTATCGGCTTCGCGCTGTTCCCAAGGTTGCATGGCTACTATCCTCTTTTTGCGTAATCACCATAATAATAACACGATTTTATTGCATTATCTGTGAAAGAGAAGTCTAAAATTGTACGCAAAAAATGTGCGGATAATTCGGAAATAGCAATAAATTTACCGAAAAATAAGTTTTCCAAAAATCTTCTCCCACAATAACAATTTTCTTACTAATGCTGATTCATACGACCACAGAATCAAATAACTTAGTGTGATATAATTTTATTGTTGTTATGATAGAAGATTTGTCATGCGAATATTCTCCTTTTTTTTAATAATTTATTTGGTATTATGGTTTTCTCCACTTCATACCACTGTTGCTTCACCCGCTACAGTTGCCACTGCATACCCTTCACCGAAGAGTACTGAGACACGGACACGTACGGAGACACGTACCCTCACCACATCGCGCACATTCACTGTTTCGCGTACACTCACGAACAGCCCGACTCCGTTCATTTATTCGACACGTACCCCTGTGGGCACGTTGACCAATTCACCAACAATTACTGATACTCCTGGCGTGACGTATACGCCGAGCACTACGGCCACCGCCACAATTACGCCGGCAAGTGCAACTTGCATGTTGAAACTTCAAAACCCTTTAGAAACCCTTGCCGGTTGCGATTTCCGCAATATAGATTTTGGTGCGTACGGCTACACAAGTCTTAGCTATCGGAATTTGACTGGTGCAAATCTCACGGGGGCCAATCTCACCGGCATCAGTCTTGTCAGTACCAACCTCAAAAACGCCAATTTAACCAATGCAATATTGACGGGTATCAATGGATATTTTGCCCAATTTAATGGTGCGAATCTGACGGGTGCAACCCTTGTGGATTCGTATTTTGCTCGTGCTGATTTCAGCAAAGCCAACCTCACAAACGCCCAAATTGACCACCTCATCTGCCCAATGGCATGCATATTTACGGATGCAATTCTGACCAACACCTACTCGCTGGGTATAGATAATGTTACGCTGTCACCAGCTTACCGGCTCCTCAATGGCAGCATCATCGGCGCAAACGTTGATGCGCACAACCTTAATTTGGGGATATCGAATGTCACGGGGATGAACCTCAGTGGGATTAATTTCAGCGGTGCGCAGCTCTCCGAAGTCACTATTGCGAATATTACTTCTGGTCGAATTCTTGGTGTCCCAACGCTGCCCACTGGGTACGCGCTTGGCAATGGCTATATTGTGGGACCGAATCTCGCACTCAAAAACATTGACATCCATGGTGTCGATTTCAGTGGGAGCGATGTGTCACTCGCCAACAGTGATTTGACCGGCACAGATTTGCGGGGTGTGATTTTGATTGGCAATGATATGCTTGGCAGTATCTTGACGGGAACCAATCTCACCGGTGCTATTTTGTTTGCAGTGGACTTACGCAACGCCAAACTGAGTTTGAGCAATCTCACTGACGCCGACCTCAGTCAATCAGATCTACGCAATGCCGACATCAGTGGTAGTAATTTGACCCGCACCAACTTTCACAATGACCAGATGACTGGGGTAAATCTGACGGGGACTACCCTCAATGGCACGCTGTTTAATGGGGCTGATTTGAGCAATATCAAAATCACCGCGCCTGCGCTCCTCAATGTATCGTTTATTGCGAGTGACCTAAGCAACACCGATTTCGGCACGACAATTCTGAGCAATGTCAACTTCCTGGCTGCCAATCTGGCCGGCACCAAACTCCAAGGCACCACGCTCAATGCCGTCAAGTCTGGACAAAGTATGGGGTCACCTCAATTACCCAGCAAATATTTCAGTACCAATGGCTATATTATCGGCCCACGGGTCGATTTGACGGATGCCGATCTCAGCGATGTCGACCTCAGCAATGCCGACCTCAGCAATGCCCAACTCATCCGTACCGATTTGACCACGACCAATCTCACGAATGCCACCCTCAATGGTGTCACTTCGCGCGATATCGTGGGCACACCAACCTTACCCGGAAACTACCGCATCGTGCAGGGATTTTTGGTTGGACCAAATGTCGATTTACGGCTTGCAAACCTTGCCTTAGCCGATCTCAGCAACACCAATTTTACCGGAGCCAATCTGACTGTCACGAATTTGGCCAACGCCAATCTCACAAACGCCGACTTCAGCAATGCCAATTTGCGCAAAGCAGTCTTGCAAGGTGCAGTTTTAACCAATGCAAAATTCTTCAAAACCACCTGCCCCAATGGCACCGTGAGTAGCACCACTTGTGCGGCACAATTTTGGTTAAGCCCCACTATCACCCCTACAGCTACAAATACATCGACAAAAACCAACACCCGCACCCAGACCAACACCCCGACGCGGACCAATACCCGCACACAGACCAACACCCGTACCGTAACCTATACCCGTACCGTAACCAACACGCCGACACGCACCAATACCCGCACCGCGACTGCAACCAAGACGGCGACTGCGACCAGAACCAACACCCCCACCAGAACAGCAACCAGAACTGCAACTCCCACTACGACACCAAGTGGCGCAACTATCTTTACGTTTAACGCGGAAAATTCGTCAGACTGGACGATTAGTCAAGGCGCTACCTCGTTGGGAAGTGATCCCACGTTGTCGTTAACTGTGGGTAGGTTGTACCGCTTTAGTAAGCTGATTAGTGAGCACCCGCTATCAATTCGTAATGCAGATTTAAGCGTATACACCGGCGTGGTAGGCTTCCCGCTCAACGGCATACAGTCAGTTGAATTCACTCTGCCGGTTGGTGCACCAAGTACCCTCCGCTACATCTGTGATGCCCATCCCAGTATGCAAGGGCTCATCAACGTCATACCGTAGCGAGACACCACACGTCTGTTTGTCGCTATTGCCCCCTCGATCGTGTCAATACCGCTATACCCCAACTAAGGGAGATTCCCGGCTGCGCCGTAGCCATGAATGACGCGGGGATGCGACACCGCCTCGCCCACGCGACGACCGGTGGATGTAGTTATGAAAAAATATTTGCGTGCGACGTGAAGTAGCGTGGTGGTGAGTTCGTTCAGCGCACGAGGTTGGGGCCTCCGCGGCTCCGTACCTCCGCGTGAAACGAAGCGCATCTCGCAGGCGCCGTGGAGTATGGGGATATTCCACGTTGCGCCTGCCATCGCAACCGGCATGGAATGACGCTCGGGGTGGGATTTTGGCGTAGGTATTGACTACGGTAGTTTATTTTTACCCAAGAAATTACCGTCATGCAACGAATAATGATTGTGACTGCGGTAGCAGGAATGCTGATATATATGTTCGTGCATATCACCAGCAAAATTGATGTATACTGATGTCAGTTACATATGTCGGATGACGAACATCGAAGAGCATGGTGCACCATCACCATCGCCGAAGGAGCAAGTACGAGTCTGCCGCCTCGTTACGAATCTCTCAGGCCCAGCAACGGTGTTCTGACGACCCTCTGGAGAGCCACTCGGCACCGACGGAGCAACCTGCCACCCGCAGGGCACCTCTCAGGTCACAGGACAGAGCATTAGGCACCGCGAGCGCATTCGTGCGTATCAAGAGGTGACTATGTCCTACGAGTCGGCATTTTTTATGCCCAAAACACCCCCCATCAATCGGCACTTCCCACCCCGTTGTAGCCAACGGGGCCAGTGGCGTGCCTGAGGAGTTGCAAATGAGTGAAGAATTGTTGCGCACGGTACTCCACGGCGAGCACCTGCGCCTCAACGCCCGTATGGTCGAATTCGGCGGCTGGGATATGCCGGTGCAGTACACCGGCATCATCGACGAGCATCGGGCGGTACGCGAGCGCGCCGGCCTGTTTGACGTCAGCCACATGGGCGAATTCTGGGTCGAAGGCCCAGATGCCTTGGCGTTTTTGCAACATGTCACCACCGCCGATGTCAGCCAATTAGCCATTGGGCACGCCGGCTATGCGTTATTTTGTCGCCCCGATGGCGGCGTAGTCGATGACTTATTTATCTACCGGCTCGGCGAGCAACGCTACCTGCTTGTGGTCAATGCCTCGAATATCGCCAAAGATTGGCAGTGGATTCAGCCATTCGCCAGCAATTTCGCCGTCACCCTCGGCGACGCCTCGCCTGTCACCGCCCTAATGGCGCTCCAAGGCCCTGGCGCCGAAGCCGTGTTGGCCAGTCTGATTGGTGATGTGGCCGTCACCCTGCTCTTCCACGGTGTGGCCGAAACCACCCTGCTCGGGCAATCCGTCATCATTGCCCGCACCGGCTATACCGGCGAAGATGGCTTCGAGATTTTTTGTGCCAATGACCATGCCGTGACCATCTGGCAAGCGTTGTTGGCCGCCGGTGCCACTCCCTGCGGGCTGGGCGCCCGTGACAGTTTGCGCTTCGAGCCTTGCTTAGCGTTGTATGGCCACGAACTGGCCGACGACATCAACCCCTACGAAGCCCGTCTCGGCTGGGCCGTCAAACTCAGCAAAGGCGAATTTGTGGGCAGCGCCGCCCTTAACGACCTCAAAAGCAACTACACCCGCCGCTTGGTGGCGTTTGAAGTAACGGGCAAAGGCATTGCCCGCGGTGGCTATGCCGTACAAGACACCACCTGCAACCCCATCGGGGTGGTCACCACCGGCATGCCCTCGCCCACCTTTGGCAAACCCTTGGGGATTGCCTTGATTGCCCGCGCTGAAGCCAGCGAAGGCAACCAGATCGATATCATCGTGCGCGACAAACCGGTCCGCGCAGTTGTGGTCAAATATCCGTTTTATCAGAGCCGCTACAAGAAGTAAGGAGCATCCCCATGTCATTCAAGACACCCGCCAACCTGCAGTATTTGTCCTCACACGAATGGATTTTGATTGATGGCGATACCGCCACCGTGGGGATTACCGATTACGCCCAAGACGCCCTCGGCGACGTGGTGTATGTGGACTTGCCGGAAGTCGGCACCACCTTTGCCGCCGGTGCCGAATTCGGCGTCGCTGAGTCGGTCAAAGCCTCGTCTGAGCTCTATTTGCCGGCAGCTGGCGAAGTCATCGCCGTTAACGGTGACGTCAGTCAGCAGACTGATTTGGTCAATACCGACCCCTACGGCAAGGGCTGGTTGGTGCGCATCAAATTAAGTGGTGACAAAGCACCCTTACTCGACGCTGCTGCCTATACCGCATTGGTCGATTCAATAAAACATTAATTTTTGCACTGCGTCGCCGTAAAGGATTTGCATGTCACACTATATTTCGATTACCGCAGGCGAACGCGCCGAGATGCTCAAGGCAATTGGCGTTGATAATATCACGGCATTGTTTGAGGCCATTCCCAGCGCCGTGCGATTTCCGCCACTAAACCTGCCCAAAGCTTTGTCCGAACCCGAGATTCGCCGTGAGTTGACCCGGCTGTCGAATCAGACCGCCGGTACCCACAGCCACAGCATGTTCCTCGGGGCCGGCGCCTACAACCACTTTGTACCGAGCGCGGTCGATCAGATTTTGCGCCGCTCAGAGTTTTATACGGCCTACACTCCCTATCAACCTGAAGTCAGCCAAGGCACCTTGCAGGCGATTTTTGAATATCAAAGCCTGATGTGTGCCTTGACCGGCATGGACGTCGCCAACGCCTCGCACTACGACGGCGCCACCGCACTGGCCGAAGCCGCCGTAATGGCTGTCAATGTGCTGCGTAATCGCCGCAAAATTGTCATCAGCCCCAGCATGCACCCCCACTACCGCCGGGTCATCCGTACCTTGTTGGTGGGCAGTGGTATCGACGTAGTCGGTGACGAAAATCCTCAGGCGACCCTTGGTGAAGTCATGCAGTTGGTCGACAATCAGACGGCGGCGGTGATGATCCAAAGCCCAGACTTTTTTGGCACCATGCATGACCTCAAAGCCATCGCTGACGCCACCCACGCCGCCGGGGCGCTGTTTGTGCATCACTTTGACCCCATCGCCTTAGCGTTGTTCCAAACACCCAACGACGTCGGCGCCGATATCGGTACTGCCGAAGGGCAACCACTGGGTATCGGCCTCAACTTTGGCGGACCGTACTTGGGGATTTTCACCACCCGCAAACAATTCGTCCACAAAATCGCCGGCCGCATCGTCGGTTTGACTCGTGATGTCGATAACGCCATGGCGTATGTGATGACCTTGCGGGCCCGCGAACAAGACATTCGCCGCGAACGCGCTACCAGCAATATTTGTACCAATCAGGCCTTGATGGCACTGGCAGCCGCCGTCTATATGTCGTTGATGGGGCGCCAAGGATTACGTCAAGTAGCCAATTTGACCTATCACCACGCCCATTACGCTGCCACGCAAATTGGGCAATTGAATGGCTATCAGGTTATCGACCACGGGCCGTTCTTCCGTGAATTTGTAGTGAAATGCCCCAAACCAGTGGCACAACTCAATCGGTCGTTGGCTGAAGCCGGTATCATCGGCGGCTATGATTTGGGCCAAGACTACGCCCATATGACCAACCACATGCTTGTCGCTGTCACCGAAATGAACGACCGCAGTGAAATTGATCATTTCGTCAGCTCACTCGCTGGATTACGTTAACAAAGGATCTTCCGCTGTCATGATGACGCTCACTACGCTCCAACAGCTCATCCCAGAGCACCAGATAATCCACTACGACGACCAACAACACGTTGCCACGCTTGGCGATGGTACCGCGTTGACGGTCTGGTATTATCGCCAGCCCAACCAAGCCGCAACGGTCGTTGCGGGCTTGCAACTCGGTGCGGTCGAAGAAACCGTCCCCCATTTATGGGCGGCCGATGTGGCTGGGCAACTCTGTGGGACACCCTGTGTCGTGGTGACTGCGCCGCATGGCCAGCAGCTCATTACCATCACCGAAGGGCTCAGTCATACCCAGCTCCATCAATTGGGACGACAGCTCGGACAAATCCTAGCGCGTATTCACCTCATCCCCGTTGCCCAGTATGGCAACCTCAAAGGCGGCGAAGGGACTCCCGATGCCCGAGCGTCGCTGCTCCAGCGGATTACGCGGGCAGGACACCAACTCGTTGCCGCCCAGATTGCCAGCGAGGGCGATATCACCACAATGTGCGACCAAATCATGGCCTTGCCTATGTCCGCTCATTACGCTGCCGTGTTGTTGTGTGGTGACATTGATCCTGCAACCGTGTGGGTCATCAAAAACGGCAGCAATTACCGCATCACCATGCTTAGTTCGTGGAGCACTGCGCGCGGGGGTTGGCCGGGCACAGAACATGTGCGCGTGCTGGCAAATTTTGCGGCAGAGCAATGGTTTTCAGTGCGGGTTGGCTATGGCGAAGCCTACGATGAAGCAGCGCTGTTCGCCAGCAATCATGTCCGTGAAAGCGCATTACTGGCCGAACGGCTCGGCTTACACATGAGCCGCGCAGCCATTACGGCGAGCCGCGGTGACCACGACAGTGCCCGCCAGCAATGGCAATCGCTATTGCGCTGGTGTGCCCAACTCCACCCCGAAACGATTTTTACTGATACAAAGGATGCATCAGCATGAACAATAGTTATGAACCGCCTATTTTTGAGTTAGCCGCTCCCGGGCGCATCGGCGTAAGCCTGCCCGAGTGCGACGTGCCCACTACCGCCCTGCCTGCGCATCTGTTGCGGAGCGACGAGCTCAACGAATTGCCCGAATTGAGCGAAACGGAAGTCATTCGCCACTTTACCCGCATTTCGCAACGCAACATGTGTATCGATACCACCATGTACCCTTTGGGCTCGTGCACCATGAAGTACAACCCCAAAATCCACGAAGAAGCCGCCCGCATGCCTGGCTTTGCTAACGCCCATCCGCTGCAACCTGCCTATTTGTCCCAAGGCGTGTTGCGCTTGATGTACGAATTACAACGCGATTTAGGTGAAATCTCGGGATTTGATGCGGTGTCACTCCAACCCGCAGCCGGCGCCCAAGGCGAACTCACCGGGATTTTGGTGTTCAAAGCCTATCACGCCGACCGCGGCGACCATGCCCGCACCGAAATCTTGGTGCCCGATGCCGCCCACGGCACCAACCCCGCTACCGCCGCCATGGTGGGCTACAAAGTGGTCGAAGTCAAAAGTGACGAGCGTGGCAATGTCGACATTGCCGACCTCAAAACCAAGATCTCGCCCCGTACCGCCGGCATGATGCTCACCAACCCCAACACCGTCGGGTTGTTCGAAGAACAAATCGAAGAAGTCTGTGCCTTGGTGCATGCCGCGGGTGGCTTGATGTACGGCGACGGCGCCAACTTCAATGCCATCTTGGGGATTGTCAAGCCGGGCCAAGTCGGTTTTGACTTCATGCACTATAACCTGCACAAAACCTTCACCACCCCTCACGGTGGTGGTGGCCCCGGCTCGGGTGCCGTCGGTTGTACGGCCGCCTTGGCGCCGTTTTTGCCGGCCCCCTACGCCGCCAAAGTCGGCGATAGCTACGACTGGCAAGCGCCCGCTAAGAGCATTGGCCAAGTCAAAGCGTTTTGGGGCAACTTTGGCATGTTGGTGCGGGCCTGGACCTACATCCGCATGCTAGGTGGCTTTGGCTTGCGCGAAGTCAGCGAAACCGCCGTACTCAACGCCAACTACATCCAAGCCCAGCTCCGCGACTACTACCCAGTGGCCGTTGATCGTTTTTGTATGCACGAAACGGTGCTCAAGGGCCAAATCGCCGGCGCAAGTGGCGTACGCACCGTCGATATCGCCAAACGCCTGATTGACTACGGCATCCACCCACCGACGGTTTACTTCCCCTTGATTGTGCCCGAAGCATTGATGATTGAACCAACCGAAACTGAGAGCAAGTTCAACATGGATCGCTTCATCGCCGTAATGCGCACCATCGCTGCCGAAGCCCAACAAGACGAAGAGATTTTGCACCAGGCCCCCACCAAGGGTGTGGTCCGGCGGGTCGACGAAGTCCGCGCTGCTCGCCAGCCGGTGTTGCGCTACACCAAAGAAGTCTTTGCGGCGTTTTATGCCGAGCCTGGCCACCACACGGTGTGAGAAATACGTGGGAAACAGATAAAAAGAGCGCCGCATTTAAATGCGGCGCTCTGTGAAATTCCTATCCCAACATACCCGAGGCATGAAAAGCCGCGATTCTCGCAGCTTCAAAGCCCATTTCGGCCAAAATCTCGTCGGTCTGCTCACCCAACAGCGGCGGGTGGTGGCGCA
>CALQBW020000064.1 GCA_943328915.2 Singulisphaera sp. GP187
CCCAAGGATGTCAGTATTTAGGTGCGATATTGTGCCTTAAGCTAGATGAACCGAGTACGAGCACAACCAAAAAAATCTTTGCGGATATTTCTACAAACAGCTATGTCATTGAATGTACCGATGGCAGTGGAGGGACCCAAGTGACCTGTCCACGCAACACCGGTGATGGTTGGGAATTTGGTCAAAATAGTGATTTTTCACGGTTGAATATCCCTACATCAGTGGCGCAACAACTCGATAATTCTGATTTTACGATTGGATTACGATTCAAATTTATTGGCACTGCGTCATTGAGTAGACGGACTTTTATTGCCAATGAAACAGGGACATTTCGGTTGGGATTGACTGATAATAAGCCGTCAATAAGTATGCCAGGGGTGGCTGACATTATTGCACCGACCGCATTGAGCAACAATACGTGGTATCAGCTGACCTATCGGGCAGCGAAATCGATAGCAACCATCTATGTCAATGGTATCGCCGTAGTACAAGGTCCTACAAGCGTGTTGTGGGCTATTTTCCCTGGGGTTGACGGTGTTGGTACATACTATGATGATATTTATAATTGTTTAATAGAATGTAAATACGCGTATTCCAATCGCGGTAAATCCAACACGCGGGCCTTGTATTTGGGATCAGAATATGCCCAAAATTACAATGCGACGGGGACGATTCGTGATGTGCAAATATATAGCGATGCGCTCACCGAAAATCAAATTTTGGCATGGGGTCAAGGGTGTGACGATGCCTTGCTGATTGTCTGTGTCAATCCCAGTGGCAATGATGGTGCCATTGATCAAGATGCCTCGCTCTTTGGTGGCACTGAACAAGTGAAGCTCACGCGGGCGTCATGGTCACCCAATCCCATCTTCCAAGGGACGGCCGCACTGGTTGTTGGTGAACCTGCAACTATTCAAAAGAATCTCCCCAATGGCTATGAATTATTGTTGAATCAACAAGATTTCACCATTGTAAGCAAAATCCAAGTCCCGAGTAATTGTGCTTATTTGCCCATCCTGACCTCAGCAATTGGGGGCACCAGATTAGGTTTGGACGGTTCATGTCGCCCACGGGTGATGCTCTATACCGCCCCCAATGTGGCGGCGGTGATTTCGCGTGCACTCACTCCAGGGTTAGCAGTGTTGAGTTTGACTATGATGCCCAAGCTCAAACAATACCGTATCACGCTGTATCAATCAGGGAATGCCCCGATGAGTGCGGCATTAAATGAAAACCTGCATTTGCAAGACCCGATTACCATCCATTCAGCGTTGGCTGGGCAGTCGCCGTATCTGGTTAACTTCCGTATCTACAAAACTATTTTGGATGATGCTAATATCAGTGCTATTGCGAGCAGTCTGCTGGGGAGCCAAGGCACGAGTGCAAGTGGTATTACGCCCCGCAGTGATGTGCTTACGTTTAATGCAGAAGCGCGCGCCAAAGTAGTCCAGAGTGATCCTGATTTCGAGCATGATTATACGTCTGGTGCCACTACCCAAATGCAATTGGCGTTTGATGAGCCAGCGCTGTCGAGCAGATTTAGTGACATTATTAACATGCCACGCGCCGATAATATTGCGGTTACCTGTGACCCCAGCACGTGCCCCCAAAGTGGTGTGCCTGGGGTGACGGGGAATGCGTTGTGGTTTAATAGTGCGCCCAAAAATGAACGGATTTCAGAAAATTATTCCCTTAACAAAACAGTAAATGGTGAAGGGAAATGGTATGAATTCCCGTTTTATTGGATGTATTTTGATCAATTTTGGAGGGTCTATGCTTGTCAAGCTAAAACGTGGATGTGTGATAGAGACGGTCAATATACGGTAACTTCGGATGCTAAGTTTGTGAGCGTATGTGAATATCCACGAAGTCAGGAATTTGTATATTTTGAATCTTTGTACTTAAAGTTGTCGACGGTTTTTGGTTCCAAGCCGGCTTACGCGGTTCCGGCTTTTAATCAAACTATGTCAAATTTTAGATATGAAGGTCGCTTTGCAGGCTACGATCTCAACTTAAGACCGAGTCAACCATACTTAAATTGTTATCGGCGGGCTCGCAGTTATAGTATTGATAATCCTCAATGGTTGAATTTACCTCCTGAAAATCAGTTTATGAAATTTTTGACAGGCGGCACACCGCAAAAGCAGTCGCAAGTTCCAGCAAAGTTTGATTTTTGGATTAAACCGACTGGATATGGTGGTCGGATTATTGATCATAAATTGATGGAAATTGGTTTGGATGCTACCGGCCATATCACTGTCAAACATGCAGTGAATCAGGAATTTCGGCCAATACCATACAAAAACGTATGTGTTAATCTGTGGGCTGATGATGTTATTGAACGACAGGTAGGTGCCTTCTGTAATAAATCAGTTCAAACGTTAAGTGGTGAGCAAAATAATCCTTGTTGTACTGACTATTTTAACGTTACGCCTAATTGGGCAGTTGCATTTCCTTATCGCTATATTGATGTTCCTGATCCTGCATATCGCCGCTATGATTGGCCTAGTACGTCTTTGGTTTCAACTGCGGTCGTACCACTCGGGCAATGGTCACGCATTACCGTGCAAACAAATTTGAGCTGGGAAAGCATTGCCGTAAATGGTGGTCCCTTTAACAGTCGTAATTTGGCATCTAACCCTGAAGAGCTCACGCATATCTATGAAGAGAAAAATGACCCAATTGGAGACCTCAAAATCGGCTATGGATATAGCGGATACTTAGACAATATGACCGTCAGTAAGGTTATTGATTATGTCTTTACACCGACGGCTAGTAATCCGCTGACGGTAGAACCCAATTGGTCACTGGATTTCGAAGATTACAACGTCCAACAAACCCGTCGCCCCGACAACAGTGTAGCGGTGCTTGGGACATTGGCTATCCCCCGTAGCAATCAGACGCGCAACGGAATTGCCCGGTATAATGCTGCCGCGACTTGTATTGGTGTATCTAATGGTTCAACTTGTCCGATTTTTGGCGTCGCCGGGCAAAACGGTTTGGCCGCTAGCTTCAACGGTTCATCGTCGATCCTTGAAGTCAAGAACCCATATAGTGTCATGTCAGAAATGCCAAATAACGTGGGCGGCACCATGCAGCTAACGCTCCAACCCAAAGCTGCTGGGACAGTGTTTTATTACGGGACGCCAAGTGGCGATGTTGGCTTAAAGGTTGAAATAAATTCAGAGCGAAAGTTGCAAATTACTGCCAAAGATAGTATTGCTAACCCTACTACCTATACCGCCAATACTCCTTTACCCATGACATGGAATGTGCTTAGTCTGAGTTGGGGAAATAATTTAAACCTCAGGTATTATCTCAACGGCAGTGACCGTGCCAGTGACCTTGATAAAAACACAAGTTTTAATGTCATTCCCAATACAAATTATCGTATGTTTATTGGAGGTCGCATTGATGCTAGTGGCAATCCGGTAAATCTATTTACTGGCGATATTGATGATATCTCGTTGACGCCAGGCCGACTCCCCGGCTATTACCATTATGCCAGCGCGCGCATGCAATATGCCCAGAGCATGGTCAATTCGGCTATGGGTAGTGTGACGGTCGATGCAGACAATCCCCTCGTGACGGTGACTACCCCAGAATATGCCTCCGGGACGGGGCAGATGTTCCAAATTAATGCGAGCGATGCCACGTCGGCTATCGCGCGAGTCGATACCACTATTCGCCCGCTAGGGAGCGGCAGCGCGTTAAATATAACCACTCCGGTCTGTAGCGATACCATTAATGACAAAGCCGACCCCAAAAAAGCCACTTACTGCCCGTTTTTGCCAAATAACAGTGAAGGTCAATATGATGTTACGACGACCGTCTATGACGCCGTCAATAATCGTGGTCTGAGTCAGCCTGCGGCGATTGGCAGTGGCACCGTGTTTATCGACACGACTGCACCGACAGCGACGCTATTATTGCCCACCATGTTGATTGCTGGCACTCCCACTACCGTCCCCTACAGCACCACCAGCGAGATTGGCAGTAACACCCAATTACTGCGCCTGCGGATTGACGTGCGTGATCCGGTATTGAAAAATTCGGGGAATCATGCCGGGAGTGGTGTCAAAGAAGTGGCAATGACCCTCAAAACCGTCAATGGTTCGACGATTGTGAAGTCGACACCGGCAGTAGTCGTCAATGGTGCGTGGCAGAGCGATTTGGCCATTCCGTTGGCAAACCCCAATGGATTTTACCTCTTAGATGCGAATGTCAAAGACCAAATGGGGAATCAGATTACGTTGGTGTTGGCAGGGGCAGCAAACCCTATTGAAATCGATAGTGCGCCCCCCCACGATGTCATCGTTAGCCCGTCACCGCTGACGGCTAATTTGTATTTGGTGGGTCCGAGTAATCTGACCAATACTACTATTAGTGGGCGTGTGTCTGACCTCTATGATGGTCGCGCAGCCTTACAACGGGGACTACGCATCAAGCTTGATTTCGAGGCGAATGACGGTGCCAAAGAATTCGATAATCGCGCCAATACACGCTATGTCAGTGAATGTGGTACCTGTCCTACCGTCGCTTACGACATGACCAACGGTCAACGTATTGCCCGCTTCAACATCGAAGGCACCAACCAGTATATTAGCGTGCATCATGCCACTGGGGCCATTGATAACGTGTTTAGTATTGCGATGCAATTCAAAATAAATGATTCAGGCACGTTGTTGAGTAGTGGCTTCGCAAGTAATCCGCGCATCCGTATCAAAGCGACGCAAATGCTCAACGGCACCGGATATACGGTTTCGGTCTATCGTGGCAACAAAACCATTAGCACGCCGCCATTGGTGAAAAATGTCTGGTACAACCTGATTTACACCGAAGCTGACCACAAAATGGGGCTGCAAGTCGGTACCAGTTATATCGTCATGTCGGCATTGGTGGAAACAGCATTTATCGATGCTGATACTCCTGCCGAAGCCGATGATTTGATCATCGGAGCGATTCGTTCTGGCGTGAACTCTGCGGCAGTAGAAGACCCCTTCCGTGGTTACCTCGACAATATCATGGTGTCTTCAAATTTCCTGACGCCAAATGATCTCATCGGCAGAGATGTCGCCAATGGAAGTGGGACAACACAGCATCAAACACGGTTAGCGGTACGTGACGATGGTTTTGCCGAAAACGATAACTTGGCGCCGGTGACAGAGTATTTCGTTCCTTTCAACCAGAGCGCGTTGCCCGTGGTTGATGTGATGCATTCAATGAAGAGTGCCTTGTGTAATGGGGAATTGACGGCGCCGGGAATTTCGTGTCCTGCCATAGTTGCCGGATTTACTAGTAATGCGATGCAATTTGGCAAAGAAACCGATGGCGTCCGCATGGGCTATGCCATCACACAAACCCAGAATACCGGCAAAACGTATAGCCTGCGTGTCAAAATTCCTACCGGCAGCCAAAGTGGTCGAATCCTGACGATTGCACCGAATGGGAATGGGGTGGCAGTACGTATGTCCATGAATTACAACGCTATCACCCAACAGGTCACTACTACCATTAGTGATACTGCTGCTGTTGTCACGGTGTTGCCCATGACCATGCTTGATGATCAATGGCATTTGGTGAGTCTCGTCACCAATGCGCTGACTACGACCACAACGGTTGCGGCGTATCTCGATAATGCCAAGGTAGGCGACGCAACCATCCAAGGACTACTCCAAAACGCCAACCTGAGTCTTGGGGCGCTCCCACAAGTTCAGGCTGCCAAAAGTGTCATGCTTGATGATGTCGGGGTGTTTATGACATCATTCAATATGAATCAATTACGGTCATTGGTTTTTGGCAACGGTCCAGTGTATTTCGAAACCTTTGATACTATTGATACCAGTGCTGATAGCACGCGACCCGATGATTCGTTGTTTGCCCAGCCATCCAATTACCGCAACACCCAAGCTACTCCAGGTTTGGTCGGCATTGGTGCCTTGAATAGTGGTGCGACGACGGTTGTCAATCACATTGATAGCAGGGGGTTGAGTTGGATCAATCCCAATGAGCCGTGGAGCATTTCTACGTGGCTAAAATTCAACAGTACGTCCAGCAGTGGCGTAATTGCACGCAACCGTGAGGGGAGTTCGCCAGGAGCAAATGGGGCATTTGTGCTCGAAAAAATAGGCGCTAAACTCAAATTCAGTCATTGGAATAAGAGCATTATGACCAGCGACGTGATTACGCAAACACTTTCGCCCGTACATGTGGTCATGAATTCTGACGGGCAAACCATGGCTTTATGGGTGAATGGACAAAATGTGGTCACGGGTACGGTGGGAACAGGTGGCAACGATGCTGTTACCAATAACCTGACCAAATTAGTGCAGACCGGTCAATCACCGACGGCGTCGAGCACCGCAACCGGCAGTAATCGTGACAATGCCGCAGATAATGATGCGACCACGGTATTTACCACCAACTCCGAAACAAATCCCTGGTGGCAATACACGCTAGGTGCAAATCCAGTCCGGATAGATCAAATCGTGATCCGGAATATTCCCAATAGTGCAACCGCATTGCATCGACTGCATGTCATGGTGAGTAATGATGCCAACACGAGTTACAGTGCGGCCGATAATAGTGCCGTCTGGCATACATTTATTACTGGCAATCTTGGAGCAATTACGGTACTGCAGTTGCCGTACGGTACCATGGGACGCTTTGTGCGGGTTCAAATCGAAGGGCAAAATGAAGTATTGGCGTTGCCGGGAATTGAGATTAATCAGGCACTTGTAGTGAATTTAAATAGCACCACGGCCAGCATTGATGACTTTCGTGTGTACCGGCATGACTTGACTCCAATCAATATTATTACGCTTACGGCGATGAGTTGGCGGGCGAGTGCGTTAACTGCTCGTCAAGATGGATATAGCTGGCAACGGCAATTGCCCAGTGGTCTTGAAGTAGATGCCAAAATTCAAAGCAGCACTACTGACCGCAATGGTAATACTCGTGTTGGCATGGGTGAGCAAACATTGTGGGACGGCCGCATCGATACCCGTGCGCCCCGTATTGATGCCCGTGAAATTCCTATCGCAAATACGAATTTGTACAGCTATACCGTGCAAATCGACGAGCGTAATCTCAATGTCAATCTCTTGCAAACACCGTGTGGGTCACGTTTTGACGAAAAACTTTCGGTAGCGCCGTCGTTGTGGTACCGCGTGCGGAGTAGTGCGTTTGATGGATCGTTCATTGAACCTACCCATTTGGATGGCTCTTGTGTTTATGGCGATACTCCGGATGTTGTCCAACAACTTGCCCAACCGATTAGCACAACCAAAAGCGTTGTGTTTGGGTCGCGATATGCCTATGCTGGTGGCGTAAATACGGTAAGTGTCATCGATGCCCAAAACACTGTCAACCTCGTGCAAAATTCGGCACCAGTAGAGGGTACCGTGATGCAATTACTGATGAGTCGGAATAAAAATCGGCTCTATGCAGTAAGTACACGCAATACGCCAACGAACAGAGCAATTATTACGATTTTTGATATCCCTACTAATAACAGTACGTTGACGCTGCGGGGCAGTGTAGTAGTGCCGCTTGCTGCGGGCGTAACGCTCCAAGATAGTGCGTTGACGAGTTATTATGATGCAAGTGTATATACAGATAATTTCTTGCAGCTGTTAGTCAACAATACGCCGCAACAGATTATTAGTGTGCAAGTATCGAATCCCGATCAACCCACCCAAATCACGAGTACCTCGCTCGATGCCTCGGTTACAAGTTACGATATGGATGCCAGCTATGATATTGTGGCTTTGGCGCAGGGTGTCGGTGGCGTGTCGTTTTGGCAAGTCAACCCTAACGGCACGATGCAGTATAAAACTTCGTATCGTACAGGTGGCTACCTCAATCGCGTGATATTCAAAGACACGACTGCGATTGTGCTTGACGATGATGAACCCTATACCAATGGGACGCAACCGACTTCGCCAAATACGATGCGGATTGTGCCGGTAATTTCGTCGATTTCTGCTGGGCAAGCAAACCTCATTTATCCAATTGTTGAGCAAAGTAATTACGTTCATATTGTCCCAACGGATAGTGAAGATGTGGCGGCCTATCGTATTTTGGATGTAACTCCTTACCTTGGTGGAGATGTTGTGGCATTGAGTGCCGATAGCGTTAATGCCAACCGTTTCCGCTTAAGTATGATTAGTACAGACACAAGTACTCCGACATTACGCAGCGATACCTTGATTACCAATGCCAATGTCAAACGGGTGGTGAGTAGTAACAACAGTATTTTGACGATGGCAAATAACGGCCAAGCAAGTCAATTACAGGCATTTGTGGTGACTGACCGTCGCTTGGCGACGCGGTTGTGTGATCAGGCAGGGAATTGTACGATGCAAGCGCCACGGTCACGGAACACCTTGCGGTTATCACGTACTGCCCCGGCGCAAGGGAGTGTGCAGATCATCAATGTCACCAATGCCTACACCACTACGACGCAGTCTTTGACATTCCATGCGGAAGCTCCCAGTGGTGTTCAAACCATTCAAATGAAAATAGATGCTAATGCACCGCAAACAGTTTGGACTGCCCCAATCGGCGATCCGCTGGCGGCAGTGGAATCGGCTACAACATTAACTGGGCTAACACAAAAGAGCCATACCGTCCAGGGGATAAACAATTTTAATAACCTATTGACGGTGAAAACGCAATATTATGCACCGATTACCCAGGCGACATTGCCAATCACGGATGTGCTACACACCGTCGGTAGCGACCGGTGTACAGCAGGCAACACTGCACCCGGGATTACCTGTCCGGCAATTGTCAGCGGTGCTACCGGGAATGCGATTCAATTGAGTAGGGCAACCGATGGGATCCGGATGGGCTATGCCATTACCCAAACGACGGTAATGACCCAATCGGTGAGTATGCGAATCAAAATTCCCAGCAATGGTGTATCAGGTCGAATTGCCACTATAGCGCCGTTGACTGGAAGTGCTCCAGCATTGAAATTGTGGTTTGATTACGACAGTGGGGGTAATCAGGTCAATACATCGTTGCTCGATACCAGTGGGATTACCCTAACCAGTACGATGACAATTCCTGATACCGCATGGCATCTGCTGACTGTCGTTTCGGGTGTGGTAACCGATGCAAACACCCTGATGATTTATCTCGATGGTGCATTGGTTGATTCAATCACAGGTCAGGGAAGATTTGCTAATGCGGCATTGATACTTGGTGCAACGCCAGTGAACGGTGCGGCAACCAATGTAGTGTTGGATGACATCGCAGTCTTTTCTGATGCCTTGACCAGCGATAATCTCCAAGATATGCTCGCTGGTGATGTGATTACCCCACTGCAGACAGTGACGCCGGTCTATACCTTCTTTGTCGATAATGTATCGCCGCAAATTACGTTGATTGATAAATTCATCGGGTTTAATCGCGTTATTGACGGGATTATTACCGCACGCTTAGTAATTACCGATGTCAGTGATCTGGTGAGCTTACAGACGATTAATCGCATGACGGGCAGCCAAATCGGGAATTCGTATACTCGGGTCGGTGATGTTACCAATGTCAGTGTTTTTTATCCAGAAGCAATTGTCCAAGGCACTACTGGTGTGATGACACCGACGTTGCCGTTGTCGATTATTACCACAGACAGTGCCCAACATACCACCACCTTGAATACTGCCATTCAAATAGACAACGACCCTCCGGTTGTCGTAAATGGCGTTACTAATGCCAAGGTGAATGGTGTTATTACCTCGATAGGTGCAAATACTCCTGTGACACGCACCAGTGATCTCGATTTGCATGTAGGTTGGACGCAACTTCGTGATTTGGTATCAGTACCACTCAAAACCTTGGAATATACGGTTCAAACTGTCACCGATACACAATCACTGACTACGAGTGTGATGTTGAGTAATCGTAGCCCGGCGATGCTGACCCGTGAAGGGAGCCGGATTGTGCCCTCACTCCGTTTACGCGATAGTATCGGTAATGAAGGGATTACTGGATTACCTGTAGTTTATGTTGATAGTGCTTTGACTCCCGACTATACTCAAATCGGCACCACCAATACTGTCTATCGTGGCTGGCTCGCGAATGGATGTGCGGTGCTTGGCGAAAGTGCCACCAAAGGTCTGCAACGGTTTGCCACGACATGGGATAGTCAGAATCTGCGCATTAATTGGCAAGGAGCTGATTGGAATATCGATGGTGATTTGTTTATTTACCTCGATAGTATTGACGGTGGCACGGTACAATCCTATCGCCCCATTAAATTCACTCAGACACTGTCAGATAGTGTTGCGCTTGGTGATGCCTTTATGACCTTGCCGGTAAATATGGCTGGACGCAGTATCGGATTGAGTAGCAGTGCGTCGAGTTGGAATAACCGGTTAATACATGCCCAACTGCAACCACGTGCAACCACAATCCAAGGTGCTGATTATGTCATACATGTACAATCCAACAATACCGTCACGTGGTTACGGTGGGATAGTGGGACGAGTACTTGGGTCCGTCAACCAACGGTACCAGAATTCCGCTATGGGGTGAAAGATGGCATAAGCCAAACTGATTTGCGAATTCCATTCAACCAAATCAACTATACAATTGGCCAACCTTTTGGGATTGTTGCATTCGCAACGCCCAAAACGACCTTGATGCCATGGGCCGTATTCCCAACAACGAATCCAACGCGTATCGATCGTGGCACGGCAAAAATCGTCTTGACGCCACTTCTCAACGCGTATAGTTGGACAACCCTGGGCGATGGTGTCTGCCCACGTAGGGATGCGGCAAATCCTGATACGACCCAAGTAGTGACAAGCCTTACGAGTAATCCCGCTGGGAGTTATCAACGCACAATTAGCGATAATTTTGCAAATACCGATCCCGATGCAATTGCAAATGCTATCATGCAAACCCAGCCAATGTGTGCGGTGCTGACCACAGACAACTGGTGTAAAACTGTTGGTGAACTTGCAGACACAACCGTTGCTGGATCAGCGATTTTGGCAGGCTTTGCCAATACACTGGTGAACCAACAGACGCCAGTAGTCGGGGATAATTCGGTTGTCACATATACTTTGCAAATCCAAAACACCAGCAATCGCCCGACACGTCCACTGTACGGTATCGTGCGGACGTATGGTGGAATTTGGTTGACGGGTACTGTAAATGCGAGTGCATCTACAGGAATAATAAGTGGGAATGTCTATGATTATCATTCTATTACCAACCCCAATTACTATGATTACCAGGTTGTCAAAATAGACCGCATCCCGGCAAATGGCAGTCAATCAGTTACTTTGCTGGCCAAAATCGATCCGCGAAAAGCTCAACCTACGGATGCTGATCGATTTAAAACAAGTACGGTTGCCAAAATAGAAGTGCGGTTGACTGATGATAATAGTGCCACAGCCCTGAATAGTTCGGTCCGAACTATCGAATGGCTCAATGCAGGGATCCGTATCGATACAAAGGCACCGACACTCATCCATGTGGATGATCAGCAGGTTATTCGCACCGGTTACAAGGTCCTCACAGGAAGCTTGCGCGATGATTCTGCTGTTCCTAATGTCCAATTGGAATATCGTTTCGATAGTGGTACAACAAGCGCCATGGCGTGTGGGGCTGCCATTGCAGGGCTATGGCGTTGTGGGCTTACGATTCCCAGCACTACAACCCAATTGAATTATCGTGTGCGTGCAGGCGACACGTATAATCAAATGAGTCCCTGGAGTGCATGGTATACAGCCCGAATCGATCGTGACAAACCAACCTTCCAACTTGATACAGCATCGACTGGCTTGCTGGGTGCGTCTTTTGTCGGGGGGCAGACGATTCAGATAAGTGGATTGGTAAGTGACTCGAGTAGCACTGCCGACATGATTGTGTGTGACGAACAACAAGCGAATTGTAAGATAACCCCAAGTACGAACCAAATAAGTACCTCGACAACGTATACCACCACAATAGGGAACACAATGGCGATTACGGCGCAACCATGTGCGACGACCGATATTGAAGCGTATACGCGATATCCAATAAGTATTAATTCTGCAGGGACAAGTCGTATTGTCTCTTTGACAGTCAATACTACTATTGCCCATGGCACAGCCAATGAGGTTGATCTTTGGCTCGAATCACCGAGTGGGACGCGTGTGGCATTGCTCAATTCTGATCGCAATGATGGAATCAATATCCGAGCCAGTTTTGCAGATGCTACTATGACCAATAGTACGACACTCACGGGGACAACAGCTCTTGATGCCACGTTTAAACTCGTCAAACCGGACGGACAGCTTGCGGATTTCACCGGCGAACCAGTAAACGGATTATGGACGTTGCTTGCCTGTGATCGTGCAGTAAACGCAGCAAATGGTAACATCAAAGGTGCTGAATTGGTGATGAAGAGTGCACCGATTTCCCAAAGTATCAATGCACCTTGGACATTTACGCTTGCAAATACGGCTAACCAAGATAACATAACAAGACGTATCCAGTATTGGGCCCAAGATACTGCAGGGAACGTGAGTACTGCGCAAAATACAACTGTTCGGATTGATACTGTTGCACCAAGAATGACCGTATTCCAAAATGCAGCGACAGTATTGCCGAGTGCCGCAAACATACCTTTCCAAGGCACAATCAGCGATGGTGGCCAAATCCAATCGTTGGTTGCGACTATTTATGACGAGCGTAATTCCCTCATTGAACCGATTTCCTTGTCCCCCATCGACGCAACAAGCAACGAAGTCTTGCGGCTTAATTATCTCCTCGATCGGGCGCTGCGCACATATACGTGGAACATGCCTCTTAACACGACGAAATACAAATCTGGTACATATCGAGTGCAATTTGTCGTGCGCGATGCGGTAGGGAATCAACGAACAAGTGATGGGTATACATTTTTCGTACCCGAAAAGTCATATCCGAGTATCCGTGATATCCAAGTAACTGGTAGCCTCAATGCCAATGAACAATCGATACGCTACAAGCTGGATACTGGCTTCGATATTTCCAACGTCACTGCAAAAATCGCACTTGATAGCAGTATCACGACTCCATACACCGGTACATTAGTACAGGGCTGGAAGGATGATGGAACGAGTGATGCTACTTTGCAGGCAGCAATTCCCGCAGCCATTCAAACCAAGCAGATTACCAAGCTTGATATGAACAACGACTTTGCAGCAGCCCTAGATCGTGACGGTGTGTTGTATACGTGGCCGATAGATACTGATCCGGACCATCGGTTGACGTCGGATGAAATTGCCGGTACCACTCCGATTACCAATGTGGTGCAATTCTCGATTGCAGAACAATACGCATGGGATAATTATTTACTCACCTTAGATCGTTCTGGACGCATCAAAGAATATTATCGTTATGAAGACGATCTCCATGTGGTCAAAACATTTGTCCCGCCAGCAACATACGAGAGCGGCAAAGTTATTGGTGTTGATGCTGGTTATCGGCATAACGTGGCATTGCTGAGTACTGGTAAGGTCATCGCTTGGTGGCACGATGTGTGTGAAGATCTTGATGATCCTGACAATAATTCTGACCCAGCA
>CALQBW020000065.1 GCA_943328915.2 Singulisphaera sp. GP187
ACTGTAAATCGCATATGGCAACCAATGCACCATCACAATCAGGGCACCTAGCACCGGCGTCAACAACGATGCGCCACCTGTGACCACTTGCTGAATACTACTGATGCGCGTGTAATGTCGGGGGGGCACGATCTGCGGCAACGCGGCTTGAAACGCCGCCACATACACTGCCGTCATCACAGAACGCCAAATGACGATTGCATAAATCACACTAGGGTTCAAAGCTTCTTGCCATTGCCAAAGCAAGCACATTGGGAGCAATGCCAAACCTTCAGCCACCAGCATGATTAATCGGCGTGGGATTCGGTCGCTCATCATCCCCGCGATAGGAGTAATAATCACGCTAGGAACGAGGGTTAATGCAGCTAATAGACTGAGTGTTTGCGCTGAATGGGTAAAATTTGTTAATTGCCATATCAAGGCAAAATTAATCGCATTACCGCTTACCAACACGCAAAATTGACTTACCCACAAGCGCGTTGCCGTAAGCCACCACAACGACGGAAATAGTGTTTTCATACTCCTATTATACGGTTTAACTAGCGCACAATCGTTCGTCGTTATTATTATGAAATCAGTACACGAAAATTAATTGGATTCTTGAATCAGACGCGCCCTAAATCGGTATACCGACAACGCATATGGTATAATTTTAGCGAATGTACTGAGGCCAAGGGGCACAGTCACGTCATAACAAGGAGTGTGTGTGTTTAATTTTCTCAAAAATCTGCTTGGGAACGGTTCTGAAAAAGAACTTCGCCGGATAGCGCCGATTATCAACCAAATCAACGCCATCGAAGAGACGATGGCTCGTTGTAGCACCGCCGAATTGGCGGCATATACGCCACAATTCATAGAACGTCTCGCCAATGGCGAATCGCTTGATGATATTTTGCCAGAGGCATTTGCGCTGGTGCGCGAAACCGCCAAACGCTACAATGGGCAACGCCATTACGACGTACAGCTCATCGGTGGCATTACGTTGCATAGCGGTCGTATTGCCGAAATGAAAACTGGCGAAGGCAAAACCCTCGTTGCGACGCTTCCACTATACTTGAACGCACTGAGCGGAAAAGGGGTGCACCTCATCACCGTCAACGATTATCTCGTACGGGTAGGTGCTGGCTGGATGGCGCCTATTTTCCACACGCTCGGTCTGCGAGTAGGCGTAATAGCACATGATTTTTCAGCTATTTTCGACCCTGATTTCATTGACCCCTATGCCACAAGTGACGATCGACGCTTGATTCACTGGCGCCCAGTCACGCGCCGCGAAGCCTATCATGCCGACATCACCTATGGCACCAATAGCGAATTTGGCTTCGATTATTTGCGTGACAATATGGTATTTGAAGAGCAACAACTGGTGCAACGGCCCCTCAATTTTGCGATTGTCGACGAAATCGACAATATTTTGATTGACGAAGCCCGCACACCGTTGATTATTTCGGGACCGGCCCAAGAAAGCAGTCAAGAATACAAGCGGTTTGCCCAACTGGTGCGTAATCTCACCCCCAGCAAATTCACCCCTGACGAAGTCAAAAAAGATGAGATCGACCCGGATGGTGATTTCATGATAGACCCGCGCACCAAAAGCATTCAAATGACGATGCAAGGCATCCTCAAAGTAGAACGCTTGTTACGCATTCCCCAAACTGAGAACCTCTATGATCCTAAATATTATGAACTGACCCACTATCTCGAAAACGCCTTGCGGGCTCAATTCATCTATCATCGTGACCACGATTACATCGTTGAAACAGATGGCGAAGTAGTCATTGTCGATGAATTCACTGGCCGCAAAATGGCAGGGCGACGCTGGAGCGACGGTTTGCACCAATCCATCGAGGCCAAAGAAGGGGTGCGTACGCGCCAAGAAAACGTCACGTTGGCTACTATTACGTACCAAAATTTTTTCCGTATGTACCAAAAACTTGCTGGCATGACCGGTACCGCTGATACCGAGCGTGAGGAATTTGCCAAAATCTACAACCTCGATGTCACCGTTATCCCGACGCACAGACCAATGGTTCGCAAAGACACTGACGATCATATCTACCGCACTGAAGCAGCGAAATTCAACGCCGTTATTAGCGACATCCAAGAACAATATGAGATTGGACGGCCGGTACTCGTGGGTACGACTTCGGTCGAGACTTCTGAGCGGCTTAGTATCTTGATGCGCAAAGCCGGAATCGTCCACCAAGTGCTCAATGCCAAGCAGCACGAACGCGAAGCCACCGTCATTGCCCAAGCCGGACGACTGGGTAGTGTCACCATTGCCACCAACATGGCCGGTCGTGGTACTGATATTTTGTTAGGTGGTAATCCTGACGGTTTGGTTGATGTCATTTTGGCCGAACAACAGCGCGACAGCGATACTACCACGCCCGAACAACTCAACGTAGCCCTCGCCGAAGCCAGTCGGCGCACCGAAATTGAACGTGAACAAGTAGTCTCCCTCGGCGGACTCCATGTGATTGGTACAGAGCGACACGAAGCACGCCGTATTGACAATCAATTACGCGGTCGAGCCGGCCGCCAAGGTGATCCAGGGTCGTCACGTTTTTATTTGGCACTCGAAGATGACCTCATGCGGCGATTTGGGCCGATGGAACGGGTCAAATCGCTGATGGAACGCCTTGGAGTCGACGACAACATCCCCATCGAAGCGGGGTTGATTAATCGCTCGATCGAAAATGCCCAAACCCGCGTGGAAGGGTATAATTTTGACCTGCGGAAACACACCGTCGAATTCGACGACGTGATGAACAAACAACGCACCGTGATCTATGCTGACCGGCGTCATATTCTCGATGGCGAAGATGTGCGAATCCGGATTATCGGCATGCTTACCACCGAAATCGAATCGCTTGTGGCACAACATCTCGGTACTGACCCTGACGAATGGGATTTGGCACCGATGATGCGCCCATTACGCACGATAAATCCATTATTACCCGCCGGAATCGAAGAAGAATTAGTTGATTTGGCGCGTGACGAAATCATCGCAGAGCTTATTGCCCAACTCGAATCAGCCTATGAACTCCGCGAACACGCCATCGGTATCGAAAATATGCGCTATGTCGAACGGCGTATGTTGCTCGGCATCATCGACCGCCATTGGGTCGAATACCTGACTGGTATGGAAGATTTACGTCAAGAAATTGGCTTACAAGCTATTGCCCAGCGCGACCCGTTGATTGAATATCAGCGCCAAGCATATACGATGTTTGAAGAGCTCAAAAATAATATTGAACGAGACGTGGTCTATCAAATCATCCATGTGTCATTCCAATACGAGCAAACTTTGCGCCAAATTGAAGCTGAGCAACTGAAGCGACTTGTGGCCGCGCAGCAAGCCCAGGTCAGTGATGACAGCGACGATACTTCAGCCAATCGCACCGTGCGCAACGACCAACGGATGCCTGGTCGCAATGACCCCTGCCCATGTGGTAGTGGCCGTAAATTCAAAGTATGTCACCTTGGCCGTGAGCAAGAATTATTAGCTATCCTCCAAAAACAAAATACAGCCAAACCAGCCCAAGCGACATCGAATGCACCTGTAGCCCGCGGAAAACAACGCCGGTAATCCAATAAATACTTCAATGACGCGCTGTCTTTCAGCGCGTCTTGTTATTCACACCACCCCATACGAGGAGTAGTAAATTCATGTCTAATTCTCGCCCCCGTCCTGTAATGTTGGCCATCCTTGATGGACTTGGTGAACGTACTGACATTGTTGGCAATGCAGTCAAACAAGCCAACACGCCTAATCTCGATTATTGGCGTGCCACTTGTCCAAGTACGTTGATTTATGCCGCCGAAAAGCATGTCGGCTTACCTTCTGGTCAAATGGGGAACTCTGAAGTCGGACATCTCAACCTCGGCGCTGGGTTTGTCGTGATGCAAGATATTACACGGATAGACAGTGCCATCGAAGATGGTAGTTTTTTTCAAAATGAAGCCTTTCTCAATGCCGTTGCCCACACCCGCAAATATAATAGCGATTTGCATATTAGCGGGTTACTTGGTGATGGCGGTGTGCACAGCCATATCAATCATCAGTTAGCGTTGCTCGATTTTGCACGGCGTGCCGGGGTCAAACAAGTCTACCTACATATATTCACCGATGGCCGTGATACATTACCACGGAGTAGTGCCGGCTTTCTGGCAACCCTTGAAGCAGGCATTGCCCGCATCGGCATCGGCGTAATCGCCACCGTGACTGGGCGTTACTACGCCATGGATCGCGACAAACGCTGGGAACGCACCCGCATAGCCTACGAAGCCATGGCGTTTGGGATTGGTGCGCATGTCGCCAAAGCTGCTGACGCGATCCAACGATCATATAAAGCGGAAATTACCGATGAATTCATCAAACCCACCGTTATCGTCACTGCCGAAGGGCACCCGATGGCTGTTATCAAGGCCAACGACGCGATTATTTCGTTCAACTTCCGGGCAGATCGCATGCGCCAAATCACTCGCGCCTTTGTGATGCCCGATTTCGATGGCTTTAGCCGGCCCACCCTGAGCAATCTCTATTATGTCGGGATGACCGAATACGAAAAAGGTCTACCCGTCACCACTGCCTTTGGTAATGACGATGTCGCCGTACCACTCGCCAAAGTAATTGCCGATGCGGGACTGTCTCAACTCCATGCTGCTGAAACCGAAAAATACCCCCACGTCACCTTCTATTTCAATGGTGGTCGTGAAATCCCATTCCCTAACGAAGAACGATTGCTGGTCGCCTCACCCAAAGTCGCCACTTACGACTTACAGCCCGATATGAGTGCAGCTGGGATTCGTGATGGCTTGCTCAACGCTATCGCAGAAGATAAATACGACGTCATCATCGTCAATTTTGCCAATCCTGACATGGTTGGGCATACCGGCGTGCTTCCTGCAGTTATTACTGCCGTCGAAACCGTCGATCAATGCATCGGAGCCGTAGTAGCTGCCGTCAACGCCAAAGGCGGAATCGCGCTCGTCACTGCCGACCATGGCAATGCCGAATACATGATTGACCTCAACACTGGCGGACCATTCACCGCCCATACCATCAACCAAGTGCCGGTACTGCTGGTCGCACCTACTGGCTCTGCATATACGACTGCCCAGCTACGTACCGGTGGCCGCTTGAGTGACATTGCACCAACAATCCTTGATTTGATTGGGTTACAACCAGCCACCCAAATGACCGGCAAAAGCTTAATCGTACACTAAGTCGTCCGCAAATCATCGTAGCCAAAGAAATATCATCGTTAAAGACGGTATTGATTTGCTGTATAGAGGGAGTTCAATGATGAACAAGCACCGTTTGTGGTATCGCCAGCCTGCCCAAACCTGGGTCGAAGCATTGCCCATTGGCAATGGGCGTACCGGAGGTATGATTTTTGGGCATATTAATGCCGAAAAAATCGCCCTCAACGATGACACCTTTTGGTCGGGAGCCCCGCGCGACGGAAAGCACGCCGACCATCAAGCCGATCTCGCCCATATCCGCACCTTACTCAGCAATGGCGAATATCGTGCTGCGGAAAGCTTCACCGAAACCCACATGATTGAATCATGGACACAATCATACCTCCCCCTCGGTGATCTCCTCATCACCCATCAGCACGATGACACCGCCGCAGATTACCTTCGAGAACTTGATCTCGCCACTGCGACCAGCACCACCCACTACATCAATAACAAGGTCCGTTACCAACGCCGTGCCTATGTGTCAGCACCGGATCAAGCGCTATTTGTCGAACTCAATGCCGATCAATATGGTAAATTAGCATTCACCGTGGCACTCCAAAGCCGCTATACCAACGATGTCAAAGTAATCGATGGTCGATTATTATTGACCAATGTAGCACCCCTCCATGTCGAACCCAGCTATGTAGATGATCCACAACCCGAACGTGGTATTGGCCAAGGCATGCGTGGGGCCATCCTCGTGGCCATTGTCCAGCACGACGGCGTGGTGAGCAACGATGGGCAATCACTCACCCTACGAGATGCGACTCATGCCACTTTGGTTGTCACCACCGCCACGGGTTTTGTGCGCTTTGACCACCCAGCGACGGCTGATGCGGTCGCTCGTGTGCAAAAGACAATGGATCACGCCTGCACGCAACAGCACCATTGGGAACGGCATGTGGCCGACCACAGCACGTTGTTTCAACGGATGAGTCTCGATTTGGGCACTAGTCGTGATGATTTACCTACCGACGTGCGTTTACAGCGCCTGCACAGTCAATCTGACACCCTTGTAGATGAGGCACTGCGCTACCACGCCCATGATGCCCAACTCGCACCAGTCGAAGTTCCTACAGATGACCTTGGATTACTGGCATTGCTGCTCCAAATGGGGCGCTACCTGATTATCGCCGGCTCACGACCTGGCACACAAGCCACCAACCTGCAAGGAATCTGGAACGATAATCCGCGGCCGGCGTGGAGTAGTAACTACACCATCAACATCAATACTCAGATGAATTACTGGGCAGTCCAAACCACCAATTTAGCAGAATGCCAAGCACCATTACATGACCTCGTGGCCAATTTGATGGTCGATGGGCAACGCGTGGCGGCCAGCTATGGCTGCCGCGGGTGGACTTCCCACCACAATACCGACATCTGGGCTCCTGCGAACCCCGTCAAAGGTCGTGCCTTGTGGTTTATGTGGCCTTTTTCGGCGACATGGTTATCTACCCACTTGTGGGAGCATGTGCAATTCAGTGGTGACCACGAATTTGCCCGCCAGCACGCGCTACCGACCCTCCGTGGGGCGGCAGAGTTTTGTCTGGATTGGTTGCAACCCCAACCCGATGGCACCCTAGGGACAAATCCGTCAACCTCACCCGAAAATGTCTTTGTCGTCCCTGCAGATGGCAAACCATGTGGCTTGACCATTTCGAGCGAATCCGACATTGCAATGATCCGGCATTTGTTTGATGCCTGTCTGCGTTTAGCTGACTTCCTCGGCGAAAGTAATGCCGACTGGGTACAAGACATCAACCGCACGCTGCCGTTATTACCGATAACCCTTATCGATGCCGAAGGACGCATCAAAGAATGGCGCCACGACTTACCCGAAGCCGAACTCGGTCATCGCCATATTTCGCATCTGTATGGAATTTACCCTGGTAATCAAATTACTCCCACTGGCACCCCTCAATTGGCCGCAGCTGTACGCTCTAGTTTGGCAACGCGCATGGAGCATGGCGGCGGGCATACGGGGTGGAGCGCCGCGTGGGTGGCAGCCTGTTATGCCCGGCTCCACGATGGTGATACCACCTTGGCCGTACTCTACAGGTTATTGCGCGATTCGACGTACCCCAGTTTGCTCGGGGCCCATCCGCCATTCCAAATCGATGGCAGCTACGGTTCACCAGCCGCCATCGCTGAACTGCTACTCCAAAGTCATGCTGGCGAAATCCACTTGCTGCCTGCATTACCGGCGATGTGGGTTAACGGGAGCGTGCAAGGATTATGTGCCCGTGGTGGGGTGGTCGTTGATATGACCTGGCAAGCAGGGGCACTCACCAAAGCGACGATTACCGCAAATCATGCAACAACGGTCACCATCCGGAGCAATACGGCACTCCGCTCAGACAATATAGTTACCTCGTGCCACACCAGCGGCTGGAATATCACACTCAACGCCGGGGAATCACTCCTTTTGCATCAATAATCATGGATTAATGGCAGAGCAGTCATAATCAGTCGGGTGCGCAATCCCACCTTATGGTGGGATTCGCAACAAATAATATGAACTACAGTCGATACATTTGCGTTCGCACCTGGCAACATAAGCCATCTACAAAATAGATTATTTTGTCCCGTTAGCCATGATAGCAAGGAGAAACTCCATGACACTATTTTGGCGTATACTCCGCTTCCCCATCGTCAAACTCATCGCTTTTCTGATTATCCTTGCCATCTTGGTAATAATCCAAAGTTCCATTAGTGAAGATCTCAATCTGCAGAACACCACATCGTCCCTCGGGCATTTAGGCGCGACCCTGTTTGCCATCATGCCGTTTGTCCTCGCCTACGTCGTGTTAGTCAAAGTGATAGAACAACGTCCGCTCAGCGAATTTGCCAGCACCACCGTCTGGGGCGGACTAGCCCAAGGGATGCTGTTAGGTGGCGCAATGATGAGCGCACTTGTCGTCGTGATGGTACTCACTGGCGTCTATCATATCAAGGGCTGGCAAGATATCCCTTGGCAAGACATCATCGATGTGGGGATTTGGGCCGGAATTGTCGAAGAAATCTTGCTTCGCGGCGTGGTCTTACGCATGCTTGAAGAGCTCTTTGGGAGCTGGGCGGCAATTCTGCTATCGGGATTGATTTTTGGTTTTTTACATGCTGGCAACCCCAATGCCGATTGGTGGAGTAGCACTGCGATTGCCATTGAAGCAGGGTTATTATTTGGGGTGCTTTTTTGTTTGACCCGTTCATTATGGGTCGTGATTGGATTACACGCAGCCTGGAATATCGCCCAAGGTCCAATTTATGGTGTCACCGTATCCGGAATTACCCAACACGGAATCATCAATGCCCAAATCGATGGCCCATGGTGGCTAACGGGAGGCAGTTTTGGTCTCGAAGCAGCGCTTACCAGCGTGGTACTATCGCTGATTATCACTGGCTATTTTGGCTATCGATTAGCACAAAGTAACAAAGTAGTCGGGCCCTGGTGGCGACGAACACTGTTCATCCCAAATCAACCACTGCCGCCACACCCGTAGCTACCCGTTGCCATTCGTCGATGGTAAGCATTTCGGCACGCCGCATCGGATCGATATCAGCGGCTATCAATATACGTTGGGCGACATCGCGTTCGATGCGGATATTGTGGGCGGCGAGGCCTCCAGAAAGGCTATTGCCTAATTGTTTCCGGGCATGTAAAAAACCTGCTTTGATGACGCGCATGACTTTGCGTTCATCGGCAGGCGGCACCAGTGGTACATCGCGGTGGCGCATGCGTAACACCGCAGAAAAGACAGCCGGAGCTGGCATAAAGGCTTCAGGGGGAACAATCGAAACTAATTCTGGAATCGCCCGAATCTGCATCGCATGGGCCAAAACCGACATATCACCTGGCGCGGCACAAATCCGTTGGGCAACTTCACGTTGCACCAGCACCACCATTAATTCAGGGGGATGATCGGATTCGAGGAAGTGGCGCAACACGGGCGAAGTAATCGCATACGGCAAATTTGCCACTACCCGGTACGGGCGCCGGCCAGTGATATGCGCGATATCGCTTTTGAGGATGTCGTGATTTACTAATGTTAAATTCACAAATGGGGCGAATTCATCGTACAACCGCGCAATCAAGCGCTTGTCTAACTCAATCGAAATTACCTCACCTGCCCGTTGCACCAATTCCCATGTCAACACCCCCAACCCAGGACCAACTTCTACAACCAACGATTGTGAGGTGATTTCTCCGGCATCAACAATTGCTGCGAGCGCATTAGCATCAACAAGGAAGTTTTGCCCCATGGCTCGTGAAGGCTTCACATCGAGCTGACGCAAAGCCAACCGCACACGAGCCACATCTAACATTGGATTTTGCATGCTACCTAAATTTCTAATGTTTGTACCGGTTTGTCACCGACAATACCCAAAGCAAGACCATACTCCAGTTACAGTCACCACCCATTGATACCCAATCTTTACCTGATCAATCACCACATGACCCCATTGCACGCTGGTTTGCGTCACGCTTGCGATGGTTTTTTCACTCGACGCAACCAGCCAACCCGACCATGTCTGTGGGTCGCGTTGTGCTGCCGCCATTAACGCCGGTTGATTGGAAGGAATTACATACAACTCTGGAGGATTCGTTTTACAGTCGCCGGCTTGCAAAAATGCTTGGCCGCTCACGATCCATTGAAGTGAATCAACATATCCACGGGTACGGGAGATTAACGCGATTGTCCCGGGTTTTGTGCCACATGGTGGGGTAATCCGTACCGCCACTGGCAACGCCAACTGAAATATACACCCCAACACCCAAAGTAAAAGTAGCGCCCGAATGAACTGCCCCAACCTACTCCAGCCCTTATTGTCCGATTTATTGAGGCGGCGGCCACAAGTACTACAGTAAATAAAACTGGGTAAAACAGCCGTTCCACAGGCAAAACATCGTAATACTTGCATCTAAACCTACTTCATACTCACAATGGACATCCGACATTTCTTTACAACTCACATTATTGTACATTGGAATGCGAATGGCGTGGGAAGTACACCCATTAAATAGCGTGCGTCTTTTTGCGTATTCGCTACACTTAAGTAGTGAAAGATAGCACACATTAAATAAATGCAACGGCGATTGGCACCTTTAAATTTGCAAATAATCATAATGCATGTATGATAAATACTACAGCAGGTCGTTTTAACGGATAAACATTCTATGCGGTTGTTAATTTTGGGAGCAAGTGGGCGTACAGGTAATCATTTGGTGCGACAAGCAATCGCATTGGGATATGAAGTAACGGCGTTTGTCCGCAAGCCAAACAAACTCCCTTTGTCCCACGAAAGCTTACGCGTTATTATCGGCGATGCCCGAGATCGCTTTGCGGTCGAACGTGCCTTCCAATATGCCGACACTGTTATTGACGCTATCTTGCCACCTGCTGATGACCCAGAATCTACCCACGCCGATATTATTACCACGGTCATTCACGCAATGAAAAAAAATGGGGTAGCGCGTCTCGTCGGGTTTTGTGATACCCATATCAACATTCAACATGCGGGAAGTGCAATAACCCAACGCCTTGGGACATTGTTGATGCGCCCAAGTGCCAACCGGCTCTCACGGACTTCTCAACACTATGTTGATGCCATAATGCATAGTCAGTTGGATTGGAGTATCGTAAGGACCCATACATTGACTGACGACACGTTTAGTGGGCTTTATGCTATTGACCCCAGTAATCGCACCTTAAGTGCAAAAGTATCCCGTGCCAATGCTGCCGATTTCATGTTACGTATCGCAGCCAACGGGAGCCATATCTACGAACTTCCGATTATTAGTAATCATTGAAATCAACAAAGTGCAATGCCCGGACTATATTTATTACTCTTGCACATTCATCCACCGCAATTAACATTCCACAGATAAACAAACCGGCTTCGTTGCACAAGAAACCATTTACGCATAAGTAAGCAGATGCTCGTTGAAGCACGAGCATCTCCTTTTGTAATCGGAGAGCCTATTTATTTACCGACCAGGTACCCTGACATTGCTTCACGCGAGCATCCTGGTGCCAACACAAATACTCCGTGACCCTCGGCACCTTGTGCCAATAAATTAAATCCATCATTTGCGTTCGTCACCGGTTCTAAGGCAATGTATGGCATTCCTTTGGGCATATACAACACCACGTGTGAATATAAATGATCCATCCAGTGGGTAATATGCGTATTTGATGCACCATATTCCAATAATATTGATTCGCCAATCTGCCGACCTGTCAAACAATCATCAGCAAAATCCGTCCCGACCTTGCGTAATTGCTGAAAATCAAGGTGGGTGGGAATCGGCATGGGCGCACCGGTAGGCATACAGTCAGCCAACGGATATGCGCTATCACACGGAATCTGCATGGATAACGTGTCATCTTTGTCTGTCAATGACCGTTGAATAAATGGATGGGTGCCAAATCCAGCTGGCATCGGCTGAGAATCGAGATTCGTCAACCCCATCCGTGTGCTGAAATTAGCTCCATCAATTCGGTATTCGACCCACGCTTTGAATGCAAAGGGAAAATTGACTCCACTGTGTAACCGCGTATCAAAATGCAATTCAATATGCGTCGCATCACTACTCACCACACGCCACGCAAAACTCCGACCGACGCCATGAATCGCAGTACCATCAGGGAAGCTGGGGTGTAATTGATACGTTGTCCCGGTAAATGCAAATCGGGCTTCACGCAACCGATTCGACCACGGCGTGAGTAAATAACTTGCACATTTGAGCGCTTCGGTATAATCAGGAGCCGGCGTTGGTCGCATAAAATCATGCCATGCCCCTTCGCGTTTAATCCGCGCATAGGCAACAGAAGCTCCTGCCATTGGCAATACACCAACCTGCCATGTATCGTTTTGTAATACGTGCTCCAATGCCGTATCTCCTTTGATATTCTCTGATAATTACAAGGCTATTGTACGCTATTTTTTGCGTATTTTAATAATCGAACAGACATTCATACCCCATATCCACGCGGAATTAACTCGTTCATTTTGTCAAAAAACCTTCCCACGCGGTGTACCCGCATAGGAAGGTTTCAGATGAAAACGGTTGTATACCACTATTTACGCGTCGAGATCCATTGCTTTCAATGCGGCAATCGAACCAGCCACTGCGTCAGCGCTGGCCTTCACCAATGCTTTTTCGGCATTATTCAATGGCAATTCGATGATGCGTTTGACTCCACCGGCGCCAAGTACACAGGGCACGCCGAAGTAGATATCATTGAGTCCATATTCGCCGGTCAAATAACAGGCAGCCGGCACGATGCGGTTTTTGTCACGCACAATTGATTCGACCATCAGCACAGTTGCTGCAGCTGGGGCATAATAGGCGCTGCCAGTTTTGAGCAAATTGACGATTTCGCCGCCACCTTTCCGAGCGCGATCCACGATAGCTTCGAGGCGTTCTGCGGAGATGAATTCGCTGACGGGAATGCCGCCAATCGTGGTGAATCGGGGCAATGGTACCATTTCGTCACCATGACCACCCATCAACATTGCTTGGATATCTTCAACCGACACGCCTGTTTCCATGGCAATAAAGGTACGGTAACGGGCGGCGTCGAGCACACCGGCTTGGCCAATAACGCGCTCTTTGGGGAAGCCACTGACTTGGCGAGCTAAATAGACCATCGTGTCAAGGGGATTGTTGACCATTACAATCACGGCATTGGGTGACAATGGCGCCGCTTTGCTGATACAGTCACGAGTGATTTTGGCATTGATTTTGATGAGGTCTTCGCGGGTCATACCTGGCTTGCGGGGGGCACCGGACGTCACCACAATCACATCTGAATTGGCGGTGTCGGCATAATCATTGGTACCGATAATTTTGAGATCGTAGCCTTCGATGGGAGCGGCTTCGGCTAAGTCTAGGCTTTTGCCTTGCGGTACGCCTTCGACCACATCGAGCAATACCACGTCGCCTAGTTCTTTGGTGGCAATCCAATGGGCGGCCGTTGAACCGACAAACCCAGCACCGATAATGGTAATTTTTGGTCGCATGATTATTCCTCCTGTACGGGCATTACAACACCGCCCGATTGTACCATAAGTCATGCAGGTTGCGGTATGGGCATACAAGCAACACCTTACAAATAACGCAACACCCCCACACACTCCAACGTCACACGAGGTACTATTTTGGAAGCACGACAAAGGAATACCATCATGAATCAC
>CALQBW020000066.1 GCA_943328915.2 Singulisphaera sp. GP187
GCGTATCGTCCGACCCAATCCGCGCCGCTATACGGCGGCGATTGCGGCTTTGCCTGGGGTTGAGGTATTGCTCCACCGCCCAGCAGATATTGTTGAAAAAGTAGCCGACGGCGAAATTGAAATCGGCGTCAGCGGCCTTGATTTGGTCGAAGAGTTGCGGGGCGACCGCGAAGATTTGTTGGTCATCCACGATGATTTGGGCTATGGCCGCTGTGAATTGGTGGTGGCCGTCCCCGAAGCCTGGATCGATGTACGCTCGTGGCGTGATTTGGCTGATTTGGCCGCCGAATTACATGCTTCCGGGCGTACTTTGCGGATTGCCACCAAATATGCCGCATTGATACGGCGTTTTTGTCAAAGTCATGGGATCAATGCATTTCGTATTATTGATTCTCAAGGGGCGACCGAAGCTGCCCCGGGCCTGGGCTATGCAGATATCATCGCTGATATCACCGAAACCGGCACGACATTGCGCGATAACCAACTCAAAATCGTCGGTGGCCCCATCCTCAAATCGCAAGCGTGTATCATCGCCTCACGACGGGTATTGCGCCAATCGCCAGATGCAATGGCCACCATTCAGACCATCCTCGAAATGGTCGAAGCGCGCCGCCGAGCCCGCGCAGTAGTGCAGATTACTGCAAATATTGCCGGGGCTTCGGTGGCTGATGTAGGGCAACGGATTGTGGCTCGCCCCGAATTTGCCGGCGCCCAAGGGCCGACCATCGCCCCGGTGTGGCCACGCGAAAACGGTGTTGAAGGTATTTATATGGTGACCATGGTCATCCCGCAAGAACATGTGCTGGCAACGGTACGCCATTTGCGTGCCATCGGCGGCGACGCAATTGCGGTGATGCCGGCGCATTATTACTTTACCGCCCAAAGCGAAACGTTTGCGCGAATTGTCCAAGAATTAGCGTAGTTGGCACGGGTAGTTTCACGGCAGCCATCCCTAGGAGAATCAGATGCCTATTCCGATATATACCGATCTCGCCGCTGCCCAAGCCAGTGTACTCAAACGGGTGCCGTTCGACGAAGTCGAAGTCACCGATGCGTTACTAGACAACATTGCGGCGCGGGTCGGTGAACGTTTGACGCCTGTGCAAGTGGTCGAGCGGATTGTCAACGATGTGCGTCAACGTGGCGATAGTGCCGTGGCCGAATGGAGCCTGCGCTTAGATGGGCATGTGCCCACACAATGGCTGGTACCGCAAGAACGTATTTTGGCGGCCTGGCAGGCGCAACCTCCCGAATTGCAACAGGCGTTGCAATTGGCAGCCAATCAGATTCGCAATTTTCATAGCAAACAACAGCATCAATCGTGGATGGATGTTACCAGCGAAGGCACCATGGGTCAGCTGGTGGTGCCGATGGAACGGGTGGGGATATATGTGCCAGGAGGCAGTGCGCCATTGCCGTCAACGTTGTTGATGGCGGCCATCCCAGCGCGGGTGGCTGGCGTAGCCCAAATCGTGGTCTGCTCGCCGGTCCAACGTGACAGCGGCGAAATCGCCGACATCGTGTTGGCAGCAGCGTATGTCGCCGGGGTCGACCAAGTCTTGCGGATTGGTGGCGCCCAAGCCATCGCCGCCATGGCCTTTGGGACTGGTCAGATTGCCCGTGTCGACAAAATCGCCGGCCCAGGGAATTTGTTTGTGGTGCTTGCCAAACGGATGGTCTATGGCGCTGTCGGCATCGAAAGCTTGCCTGGTCCCACCGAAACCTTGGTCATTGCCGATGCCAATGCCAATCCTGCGTATGTGGCGGCAGATTTACTCGCCCAGGCCGAACATGTCCAAGCCGCAGCGATTTTGGTGACGACAGACATGGCCATGGCACAGGCGGTCAAAGACCAACTCACCCGCCAACTGACCGCCTTGCCCGACAATAGTGGTGCGGCTGAGACGTTGATGTTGCGCAGTGGCATCGTGGTGGTACCCGACCTCACCACGGCGTTTGCGGTGGCGAATGCCTATGCCCCCGAGCATTTGTGTTTACTTATCGACCATGCCTGGGATTATTTGGGATGGGTACGCAATGCCGGCGGCGTATTTATCGGGGAACAATCGTTTGAGGTGCTCGGCGATTATATCGCTGGCCCGTCACATATTATGCCGACGGGTGGCACGGCGCGTTATGCGTCACCGGTCAATGTCGACGATTTCCGCAAAATCATTTCGGTGATTGGGCTCAATCAAAGCGCGCTGCAGCGGATCGGCCCCGCGGCAGCGTTGCTCGCCGATGCCGAAGGGCTCCATGCCCATGCTGCCGCCGTGCGTATTCGCCTCGCAGAGTAGTTTTTTAACAGAAATAATATGGAGGAAGTCATGGCAGGATATGCGATTAATTTTGTGTTGTTGTTTGTGCGTATTTTTTCGTATGCCATTATTGGCCGGGTGATTATGTCGTGGATCGACCAACCCGGCGCCATGCGCGTGACAATTATTCTGCGTGAAATTACCGAGCCGGTGTTGGGACCATTGCGCCGCATTTTGCCCAACATGGGTGGGCTCGATTTTACGCCAATCGTAGCGATGTTGTTGTTGCAAGCACTCGAAAGCCTGATTGTTTCGGCAGTAGGGCGGTAATTATGGCCGAAATACAGGTAGGGCGCGTCCAAATTGCCGTGGCACTTGCCGGCGTAGGGACGTTGGCGGTTGAAATGGTTGCGCCGCGGTTATTGGCACCTGCCTTTGGCACGTCACAACCGATATGGGCGGCAGTGATAGGCATGACGCTGTTGTATCTCGCCGTGGGCTATCATCTAGGCGGGCGTTGGGCCGATGCGGGCGGCGCCAATGATGCCGATTTGTTGGCTCGGGTGATTTGGTATGCCGGGATCGCGACGGCAATCATTGCCCCGATTGCGCCGCCGGTTATTTCGTTTGCGCGGGTGGCCTTGCAACAATTAGCCGTGGGGGGATTTATTGGGGCGCTGGGAGCGGCCTTGATTTTGTTTGCGGCGCCGGTGATTTTGCTGGCGTCTGTGTCACCACTCGCGGCCCGTTTACTACTTCATCAAACCGATACCGCCGTGGTCGGTGGCTTGCTGGGGCGATTATCGGCGTTAGCGACCGTCGGGTCGCTGGCAGGGACGTTTTTGACCAGCTTGTGGCTCATCCCGCTATTTGGCTCGACTCGGACGTTGCTCATCATTGCCGCCGGCTTGATTGTGCTCGCGGCTTGGCTGACGCGCCGCTGGCGGCGATTGTTGGGCTTATTGCTGGTGATGGCGTTGCTCGTGTGGCGGATGATTTATGGTCCGCCGAGTTTGGCTGCGGGGTGTAGCCGATGTCAAGTGATTTCGACGACCGAATCGGCAAACAACATCATCCAAGTGGTCCAACGAGTCGATGCCACCGCCGGCCCCCAAACCTTGTTGTTGCTCAATGAGGGGTTGGCCGTGCATTCGGTATACAACCAACGCTACGCTCAGAGTGGCGATGCCCGCGATTTGTTGACTGGTGGCGGTCCGTGGGATTATTTTGCGGTGGCACCCTATGTTTTGCCTGACCGCCGACCCGACCAGGTACGCCGGATGGCATTGCTGGGGTCGGGGGCAGGCACGGCAGCCGATCAATTTTTGGCGATATATGGTCCTGATGCAGTGGTCGATGCCGTCGAAATCGATCAGCAAATCGTCGATATGGCACGAACGTCGTTTGGCATGCGAGATAGCGTGGTGGCTAGGGGCAATCCCAATTACCACGTGCATGTTGCCGATGGTCGCACCTGGTTGGCTTCGCAAACAGGAAAGTATGATGTGATAGGGGTCGACGCCTACCATCAACCCTATATTCCTTTTCACCTCACGACGGTCGAGTTTTTTCGGATGGTGCGTGACCATCTGGCGCCTAATGGTGTGGTGGTGCTCAATGCCGGCCTGGGTGCCGATGGTGACACCCGTTTGGCGTTGGCATTGGCGACGACAATGCGTGAAGTATTCCCCAACTTGTTTGTGCTCGAAACGGCACAGATTGGCAATTGGATGTTGGTTGGGTCGATGCAACACATCGGTGATGGTGCGGCGAATTTTGCCGCCAATTACCAACAAATCAATCAGCCGGCGTTGCGTACCACGATGGCGCTGGTCCAAGGCTTCCCGTTCCTGAGCAATCAACGCGGCGATTTGGTTTTGTACGACGATCATGCGCCAGTAGAACGGTTGGTTGACGAAATGATTTTCGGGGCGATTTCGCAGTAAGTTACCCGTTGGTTTGTTGCATAAATGCCAGAAAGTTAGGCGTACCGATGCTCATCCAAGCCTTTATTGAGGTGTTGTTGCCAATTGTGGTGGTGGTGGGGATCGGGTATTTGCTCAAGCGGTTTCTGCCCATTGATACGCGTTCACTCAATCGTATCAGCATGTATGCCTTGAGCCCGGCCTTGATTTTTATTACGATAATCAAAATTCAAATCCCAGGCACAGAGGTTTTGCGCATATCGTTGACCTCTGTGACTGCCTGTTTGGGGTCAGGACTCGTTGCCTATCTGATTGTGCGGGCACTCAAATTATCAGGCAGCGCCGGTGCGGGAGTATTGTTGGTGACGATGTTTATGAATTCCGGCAACTACGGCTTACCGACGGCGCGGTTTGCCTTTGGTCAACCAGGCTTTGAACGCGCATTGTTGTTTTTTATTGCTCAAGCAATCATGGCCCAAACACTGACCATCGCTATTGCCCAAGCCGGCAAAAGTGACTGGAAGGCGGGGGTGCGCCAAGTATTGCGCATGCCCCCCATTTATGCGGTTGCGTCCGGGTTATTGCTGCGCGCATTGGGGGTGCAGTTTGATGTGCCCAATGCGCTGGGGTCGGTGTTGCACGGCATCGATCTGGTGTCCCAAGCTACCTTGCCGCTGTTGCTGATGTTGCTCGGGATGCAACTCGCCCAAGAAACGGTCATCGAAGATTATCGTTTGACCTCGATTGCCGTGGTGATTCGTTTGCTGGTATCGCCCCTCATCGCCTATGGGGCGGCGCGCTGGTTGCTACTCGACCCCCTGGCCACCAAGGTGGTGGTTATCCAAGCAAGTATGCCTACGGCGGTCAACATGGTGCTCTATTCACTTGAATTCGACGCCCGCCCCAAATTTGTTGCAGGTGTGGTGGTGGTCACGACGATTTTGAGTGTGGTGACATTAACCGGGCTGTTGACGTATATGGGCGTGGGTGGTTAGGCAGGGTGTGTCGCCTCGTGCCAAATTTCTTGCATCAGGGGCTGGGTCGCAAGGAGCTCGTCGAGTCGGCCAAGCGCTACAACGCCCCCTGCATCGACTAGCACGATTTGATCGGCTTGTTGCATGAGTGTGGGTCGATGCGACGATGCGACAATCGTGCCACTGCCGTAACGACGGAGTGTCTGCCAGAGCTGCGCTTCGGTGGTGACATCGACGGCACTGCTGATATCATCGAGCACGAGGATTTGGGCGTTGCGGAGCAATGCGCGTGCCAATGCAACCCGTTGGCGTTGCCCACCTGACAAGCGCACCCCACGTGGCCCAACCACGGTAGCCTTTCCGTCAGGAAGTTGGGCGATATCAAGGTCAAGGGCGCAATCACGAATCACTGCGTCGAGATGCCGTGGATCTGCACCAAGCAATATATTGTGTGCGAGCGTATCACTCACCAAAAACGGAATCTGGGTGGTGGCGATGATGTCAGGTGCGCCTACGCGTTGAATTGGTTCCTCGTTCCAAAACATCTGCCCTGTTTGGGGTGCCAACAACCCACTCACGAGATTGAGGAGCGTGCTTTTACCACTGCCAACCTTCCCCGTAATCACGGTGAGTGTGCCCCGCGCAATCGTAAGAGTTGCGCCGTGGATACCCGTAGTATCGCCATAGCGATAGCTGACCTGCTGCAGACGTAGGCGTTGCAATGGCGGTACGGCGATGCTGACTGGTGGCGTTTGTGGTGAGTGTTGCCACCAGCGCCATGTGCGGATGAGGTTATGCGGTGCCTCGGGCATAAATGCCACCAATCGATTAATTGAAACGGTTTGTTGGGCATAATCACCCAAAAACGTCGCAATCACATTGGGCAACCACACAATGACACTGAGTCCACTGGTGAGCAACAACAAATCGCCAACACCGATGGTGCCTCGCATGACGGCGGCTCCACCATACCAATAAACCGCCACGCTACAGCCCGCCACGCCAATCCCTACCAACGCTTCTTGGGCTTGTTGCAAAATGACGCCTCGTACGCCGACGTGTTGGCGTTGCTGGCTGATGTGCGACAGGCGTAGCAAGGCTGCTGGCGCACTATTGCGCAAAATCAACGTCTGTGCCCCAGCAATAATACTCCCTAGCACGCTGGTATATTGATCTTCGAGGGCGCCGGCGGCATAGCGATAGCGCAAATAATATGGCCAAATCAAATAGGCGACCACCCCCAGCAACAACAATGGGATCCCGCACAGTAGCGTGAGTCGACCATCGATGGCGACCATGGCGGCAAAGGCGATACCGGCTGCCAGCGTGGTGCCCACTACTTCGGGCAACCACAGCGGGAAGTCGGCGACTTCGTCGACATCGTCACGCAAGCGATTAATCGCTTCTAGCGCCGATACGGGCAATGGCTCGGCCCCGGCCCGATGATAGAGCGCATGGGCGAGGGTGTTGTGTTGCAATACGCCGTTGATGCGATAGCGAAAGGTCACATCCCCCCAGGCTTCCACCATCAATGCGCCCATACGAAGCAAAATTACGCCTATATAACTCGACAAGATACCCCACACCACCCATGTGTGTGTGGGGAGGGTGAGGGCGTTAAATATGCGTTGTTCAATCAAAATAATCGTCACTGGGAACAGGATATTCACTATCCTTCCGAGCGCATATACTCCAAAAGAACCAGGCGACATGCCAATCATGCGCGCCGTAAATTGTGGTGTCGGAATGCTCATACCTCCTCCTGCGGGTTGGTGGCGAGGAGTTGGGCATAGTGGCTGTCTGGTTGTTGGGCCAAGGTTGTCGGCGCACCCATTTCGATGATTTGCCCATCTGCGAGTACGACTACCATATCTGCTGCGCGGATCGTACTCAAGCGGTGGGCAATGGTGATGACTGTGCGCTGTTGGGAAAGTACTTTGAGTGCTTGGCTGAGGCGTTGCTGACTCACCGGGTCGATATGGGCAGTCGCTTCATCGAGGATGACCAGCCCTGGATGGCACAAAAGCACGCGTGCGATGGCCAGCAATTGTTGTTCTCCCGGAGATAATTCTCGTTCACCATCGCCGAGGAACGTATCGAGTTGGGCTGGCAACGTGGCGTACCATTCGGCCAACCCGGCGTCGGTCAGTGCGGTTGTGATTTGGTGATCACTATAGTCTGGCACAAAGCACGTTACATTGTCGCGGATGGTCGCATTAAATAAATCGACTTCTTGACTGATGACTGCTACCTGTTGGCGTAACGAGGTTGTGGCGATCTGGGCAATGGCCGCGCCATTGAGCGTCACATTTCCCTGTTGTGCAGATTCGACACGACTAATCAGCCGCCCAAGTGTGGTTTTGCCACTGCCGGTGCGCCCAATAAATGCAACATGGCTCCCTGCAGGAATGTGCAAATTAATGTCACGAAGCACCCAATCAGTGCTCGTGGGGTAGCGAAATGACACATTGGTGAGGGTGACGGAAATTGGCCCGTTGGACAAGTGCGTCGTGGCACCGGCTGATTGCCGTGTGTCATAGAGTTGGTCGAGGCGCTGGAGCACTCCGCGGGCTTGTTGGAATTCTTGCACTATCCCCCGGATATGTTCGATAGGTTGATTCATCAACGTGGTGTACCCCAGCAATGCCACCGCATCGCCAATGGAACCGAGCTGGTGCTGGTAACGCCATATTCCGATGCCAATCGCGATGAGCCAGCCGACGGCATTGACCAATGTTGCCCCGATTGCGGCCGATTGGCTCTGGATACGTGCAGTGCGATTATGCGCTAATAACGTGATGAGCCGAGGTGTCAGTCGTGATATTAAAAACGGCTCTGCACCGACAGCTTTGATATCACTAATACTCGCAAAATTTTCTTCGACGGTATCATACAACGCTGCATCGGCGATCCGTTCTGCTTCCCACGCGGTGTGATTATCACGTTGAGTCCACATAATCAAAAATGCACCCAACACGAAATATCCCAACAGGGCGCTAAATATACCGATATCGATCTGCCATGTGCGATACCCGACACTGCCAATCAACACAACCGCACTGACGAATTGCGCAGTAGCGCTGCCAAATACTGCTTGCAATTTGCCACTATCTGCGTCGATACGCTCACTCAGCTCGCCTACCCCATGGCTACGAAAAAACTCGATTGGTTGTTCGAAAATCGTCTGCCCGACGGCATGCCGAATCGCGTTACTGGCCTGCCAGCCACTCTGGCTGGCGATGATTTTGTTCGCCCACCCAAAGAGTGGGACCAAAACAGCCACCACTGCAAACCCACTTAATGCCCACCCCATGTCACGATGTTGAATGATGGCATCGATAATTTGTTGGGTGTAATGAGGCGTAAGTACAAGCAAAACCGCTTCAACGGTCGCGACCACAACCATCACTACTAGCCAATAATTGCGCATCAACGCAATTTGGAGCGTTTTTGATAGCGCCAATTTCATAGGCACCTACGATTATTGCCCTTGGATTTCTTTGATGCGCAGGGCTGCTTGTTCGAGAATATTGCGGCTTTGTTCGACCAAAAGCGCGCCACGTTGGTACAGTGCAAGTGATTCATCGAGCGCTAACGTGTTTTGTTCGAGTTGGGCGGCGATTGCTTCGATTTCGCGAAGCATGGCTTCGAGGGATGGTTGTTCGCTCATGATGCGTCCTTATTGTGTGACCGTGGCATCGATTTGGCCATCAGTGAGTTGGATGTGGATGAGTTGTTGTGGGTGACTGGCTTTCGTGCTCCTGATGATGTTGCCCGCACTATCGCGCACAATCGCGTAGCCGCGCGCCAGCACTGCCTGTGGATCAAGCGCCGTCAACCGATCGCCGATGCGATCGACCTTTGCCTGCATCACGGTGAACCGCAATTGCATCGCCTGATGCAGTTTTTGATTGACATAATTTAAAGATTGTTGATAGCCGGCGATGCGTTGGGCAGGCGCAGCGCGGCGTAATCGGCCAGCATATTCATCGAGACGCATATCGGCTTCGGCACAGCGATTAGCGATGTGGTAATCGAGGGTGTAACGTAAATTGCCGAGGTGTTGGAGCAACTCGGCGCGGCTAGGAGTCGCTTTGACAGCTGCGGCAGTGGGGGTGGCTGCCCGCACATCGGCAACCATATCGGCCAGCGTGGTGTCTGTTTCGTGGCCAACCCCGCTGATAATCGGGATTGGCGAACGCAGCATCGCCTTGGCCACGATTTCGCTATTAAATGCGGCCAGGTCTTCACTTGCACCGCCACCGCGTACCACCAAAATAACATCGAGTTGTTCGGTAAATAATGCTTCGAGCGCAGCTTCAATGCCAGCAGGCGCATCGCCGCCTTGGACGATACTATGGGCCAAAACGACTTCGACACAGGGGTAACGTTGAGTAAGGGTGGTCAACACATCTTGATAGGCTGCGCCGGTGCGCGACGTCACCACCCCAATCCGTTGCGGGATGGCAGGGATGGGGCGATGTTTGGCCATGGCGGCATATTGGGTCATCAATCGTTCGAGTTCGGCTTGGGCGAGACCGATTCCCACATCACGGATATCGTCGACGATAAGTTGGACTTCGCCGCGGGCGCCATAAAAATCGACGCGACCGTGCACTTGCACAATCGCGCCGACATTGGGACGTTTCAGGCGTTGATTGACACCCTTCCAGCAATTGGCTCGCATGGTTACATCACCTTCTTTGAGGGTAATGTACCAATGCCCTGCCGGTGACGCACTAAAAGCACTAACTTCTGCTTCGACCCATAAATCACCGAGCAACGGGTCGCGCAACAATGTGCCAATGAGTTGTGCTAATTCACCGAGGCCAATTTGCCGCATTTATGCGCTCGGTTCGATAATGATCAGGGCTTGGCCATATTCGACCGGTTGGCCGCTCTTTGCCAAAATCTTGACAACTTTGCCGGCCACGTCGCTTTCAATTTCGTTCATCATTTTCATCGCCTCGACGATGCATAAGCGATCACCGACCTTGACCATGTCACCTTCGCTGACAAAGGCAGGGTCCTTGGGATTGGGGGTGGCATAAAACGTCCCGACCATGGGGGAAGTAATTTGGTGGCCACTCACTGTTGGTTCTACGGCAGGAGCTGGCGTGCTCACCGCTTGTGTAGCAACCGGTGCGATTTGGGTCATGGTGTTCATTTGGGGGATATGTGAATGGAGCATCACTTGTTGGGGTTGTCCACGTTTAATGTGCAAACGGGCATCACCACGTTCTATCGAAATCTCACTAATATCACTATCGTTGACTAACTTCAAAAGCTCCCGGACTTCGTCAATGGCAAAGGTGCCGGCACTGTTGTGTTGTTCGTGTGTCATATGATTGTCGTTACTCCACCTTCATGATTAGTACAATCGCTTTTTACATTATACCACGTCGGTTTCGCGCAAGAAGCTGTTGTGATTTAATTAGTTGATTGTGTCAATAACAACCAATCCAGCGCCAACAGATACCCTTGCCAGCCCAATCCTGCCATTTGGCCAGTGGCAATCGGTGCAATCACCGAATGGTGGCGGAACGGTTCGCGTTTGTAGACATTCGAAATATGGACTTCAATAATCGGGCAGGCTACCGCACTCAGCGCATCTCGGAGCGCATAACTGTAATGGGTAAACGCCCCGGGATTGATGATGATTCCTTGGCTTTTGGCGTGTTCTTGTTGAATTGTGTCAATTAACGTTCCTTCATGATTCGATTGCACACAAAAAACACTCGCATTTGCCTTGGCGGCCCTAGTTACCAATGCTTGTTCAATGTCTGATAAGGTGGTTGCGCCGTAAATATCAGGCTCACGGGTCCCAAGCATATTGAGATTTGGTCCATTCAACACGAGGATGCGCATGGGTTTCTCCTTTTTGTTTTGATGTTGGCTCTATTGTATGAGAAAAACACTGTCGGCGTATGCCAATCTGGCGCTTCGTCACCAATCCTTCCTTGACGGGCGATTGATAATTGCGCTGACGCATTTTCCATTTTCCATTTTCCATTTTCAATTCTGCATTATTACGACTTCATACACATTTCTAATATGAGTGCTATTGCAGAAGAGCCTGAATTCGCTACAATTGATACATACCGGATTCGTACTGAGCAGGTGCGAATGACCTAGCTTCATCTATCGAATGCTGATGATGCGAATAAACGGCAAATTAATTTTAGAGGGGTATTTACACACTATGAGCAAGATTGTTGGTATTGACTTAGGCACAACGAATTCTTGTGTTGCGGTTATGGAAGGGGGCGATGCAGTTGTCATCCCCAGTTCCGAAGGGAATCGCACCACGCCGTCGATTGTGGCATTCACCAAGAGTGGCGAACGTTTAGTCGGTCAAACCGCAAAGCGCCAAGCAACTATTAACGCTGAAAACACGCTCTATTCTGTCAAACGCTTTATCGGACGCACCTACGACGAAATCACCCAAGAACGTGAAATGGTGCCCTATAAAGTCAACCAAGGTGGCCGCAACGATGTGCGCATCGTTTCGAGCAACACCAGCAAAGAATATGCCCCCCAAGAAATATCCGCCATGGTGTTGCAGAAGCTCAAAGCCGACGCCGAAGCTTATTTGGGCGAGCCCGTGACCAAAGCGGTCATCACCGTGCCGGCGTACTTTAATGATAGTCAACGGCAAGCCACCAAAGATGCTGGCAAAATCGCCGGCTTAGAGGTCTTGCGTATTATCAACGAGCCAACCGCTGCTGCGTTGGCATATGGTCTCGACAAAAAGAAGGACGAAACCATTCTGGTCTTTGACCTTGGTGGTGGTACGTTTGACGTGTCGGTCCTCGAAGTCGGCGATGGTGTCGTCGAGGTCAAAGCCACCAATGGTGACACCCACCTTGGCGGCGACGACTACGATCAACGCGTCGTGGTCTGGATGATCGACGAGTTCCGCAAAGACCAAGGTATTGATTTGGGTAAAGATCGCCAAGCGCTCCAACGCCTCAAAGAAGCCGCCGAAAAGGCCAAAATCGAACTGTCAAATATGTCCGAAACCGAGCTCAACTTGCCGTTCATCACGGCTGACGCAAGTGGACCGAAGCATTTGCAAATGCGCTTGTCACGGGCCAAGTTTGAGCAACTGACCGCCGAATTGACCGAACGGCTCAAGAATCCTGTAATCCAAGCGTTGCGCGATGCGGGGTTGCAAGCCAGCGCCCTCGACGAAGTCGTATTGGTCGGTGGTTCCACCCGTATGCCAGTGGTACAAGAATTGGTACGGAAGCTCACCAACAAAGAGCCCAACAAAAGCGTCAACCCCGACGAAGTGGTGGCCATCGGTGCCGCTATCCAAGCCGGTGTATTGGGCGGTGACATCAAAGATGTGGTGTTGCTCGATGTGACACCGTTATCCCTCGGTGTCGAAACATTGGGTGGCGTGATGACACGCTTGATCGAACGGAACACCACTATTCCTACCCGCAAGAGCGAGATTTTTTCTACGGCAGCCGATAGCCAGACTGCAGTTGACATCCATATTATGCAAGGCGAACGTGATTTGGCCAGCGACAATATGACCTTGGGTCGATTCCGTCTCGAAGGGATCCCGTCCGCACCCCGTGGCATGCCCAAAATCGAAGTCACCTTCGACATCGATGCAAACGGTATCCTCAATGTGTCTGCCAAAGACCAAGCCACCAGTAAAGAACAACGGATCACTATTACTGCCAGTACCAACCTCAACAAAGATGAAGTCGAACGCATGGTGCGTGATGCTCAATCCCATGCTGAGGATGATCGCCGTAAACGCGAAATGATCGAACTCAAAAATCGGTCGGATAGCATGGCCTACGACAGCGAAAAATCGCTCAACGAAATGGCTGACAAAATTGACGCCACCCTCGTTGAAAAAATCCGCACGGTCATAGCCGAATTACGGACGGCCATCGGCAACGAGAACGAATCGTTGATGAAGAGTACCGGCGAAGAACTCGCACAATTGATGGGTCAAGCCACTCAACAAGCCACCGCAGCAAATTCCGCTAATGATTCAGGTACACCACCCCCCGAAGGCGATGTCGTTGACGGCCAATATACGGTTGATTAAATCGGCAAGTCACCAAAGACGGCATGGTACCTAGGGTACCGTGCCGTCTTCGCACATACAACGCAGGAGGGGAACGAAAAAACACACCGCTGTAACGCAATGTTCGTTGCAA
>CALQBW020000067.1 GCA_943328915.2 Singulisphaera sp. GP187
ATAATCAAAGCGATGGAGTCAACCTTCACGATAATTTACCACCTCATGATAGTGCCCAGATAATCATTGATCATGTGCGCAATGGGATTATCATGGCAAAAACAGCACGTTTACCGGGCAAACTCATTGATTTTATTGCCACCCATCACGGCACATCCGTCGTCCGTTATTTTTATACCAAAGCACTTGAAGCAGATGAAAATACGGACATTGCCGACTTCACGTATCCCGGTCCAATCCCTACTACACGTGAACAGGTGATTATGATGCTCGCCGATAGTGTCGAAGCCACCGTGCGCTCCAAAGTGCAGAGTGGGGCTATCGTCACCAACATTGGCGAAGGTTTAACAATTGATGCGTTGGTGACATCAATAATTGATGAACGCATTCAAAATGGCCAATTAATCGATGCCCAAGTTACATTACACGACATAACGCGAATTCGTGAGGCATTTATTGTCACGCTCAAAGGAATATATCACCCCCGTGTCGATTATTCTCCCGCAAAGAAAACAGCCGGTGAGCCGATGGTAGAAGCACAAGGACATATATGAGCACTGCAATTGTCGATGTACACACTTCCGATGAGCTAATAGACGTAGTCATTGATCAAACCTTGGTCGAACAAGCGGTACGGGCTACATTGGCGCATCAGCAAAAAAACGACATAGTTGAAGTGACTGTCTACGTTACCACTGCCCTAGAAATTCACCAGTACAACCGAGAGTATCGCAAATTAGACAGTGAAACCGATGTATTGTCTTTTGCAGATGATGATGGCGATGTGCGCTTTGTGTTGCCGCCAGGCATGCCGCGCTATTTGGGCGATATTGCAATTTCGTGGCCACATGTCCAACGTCAGGCGACGGAATATGGGCATAGCGAGGCGCGAGAATTGGCGTTTTTGACGGTACATGGCATGTTGCACCTATTAGGATTCGATCACGAGCGAAGCCCTGAAGAAGATGCCTTGATGCGGCAACACCAAGACGAAATTATGGTCATCTTGCAATTACCACGAGCATAAAATATATGACACCACCACAGCCCCCACGCAATATTACATTAGCGCAGTCATTTTGGTATGCGATGCGCGGTATCTGGTTGGTGGCGCGGAGCGAACGCAATTTCCAACTCCATTTGGCAGCAGTGGTGTGCGTTGTCCCATTAGCAATTGTTGTGGGCTGTAGTGCCCAAGATTGGGCAATATTGTGTTTGGCAATGGGAATGGTGTTGGTTGCGGAAATCCTGAATACGGCAATTGAAACCGTCGTTGATTTTTTCAGCCCCGAATATCACCCGTTGGCTGGCCGAGCCAAAGATATCGCTGCGGGTGGGGTGTTGTTGGCGGCACTGACCGCCGTAGCGGTTGCGAGTTGGATTTTGTTTATTCCCCTCTATTATTGGATTCGTGGATGAACATATTAGCATTGACCCCCTATGCTCCCTGGCCACCCTATGGTGGCGGGACAATGCGGATCTATCAACTTCTGCATGGGATCGCCAAGTACCATCACCTTACGTGCTTGACGTTTGTCACCACAATTGCCGATGAAACCATAGTTGCCGCACAGTTAGCGCCAATTACGGTCATTGGGGTGCCTGGCCCCGCGACACGCAGCCTGCGGCAACGTGCGGTGCAAACAGTGATAAATCGATTGCCCGACATGGCCTTGCGCAATGAAGATGTGTCGTATCGGAAGCAGCTAGAAGAATTGCTGCAACACGGCAATTTTGATGGCGTGATTGCCTTTAGTATCGAAATGGCACCGTATCTGGTAATGGCCAAATCCTATGGAATCCCGACGTTGTTAGATGAATTTAACGCAGAATTTATGATCCAACAACGCGCAGCAATGACCGACGCGATGAATCCACTGCGCTGGCATGGGGCATTGTATTCGTTGATACAATGGCAAAAATTAAAGTATTTTGAAAAAAAGATGCTTGCGACCGTCAGTGGTGTAACAGTTGTGTCACGGGGCGATGCCCAAACCCTCACGCGGTTAGTACCAACTTTAAAGCCGTTTGTCGTCCCCAACGGTGTCGATACAGTGTATTTTGATCGCCAAAATGTTGAACCATTTCCTTTTAATCGACCCACGCTGGTCTTTAGTGGTACCTTGGATTACCGACCCAACGTTGATGCGTTGCGTTGGTTTGTCTCAGAAGTGCTCCCGTTGGTGCGCAACGTCATTTTCGATGTCGAATTGGTGGCTGTAGGTAGGCGACCCACGCCGGAATTGATTGCATTCCAAGCCGCGGGTGAGATTACCCTGACCGGTGAAGTGGCTGATACGCGCCCGTATTTGTGTGGCGCGAATGTGTATGTAGTGCCCATGCGCATCGGAGGGGGAGTTCGCCTGAAAGTCCTTGAAGCGATGGCGCTAGAAGTGCCGATTGTGAGCACTGGCCTTGGGGTTGAAGGAATTGATGGACTTAACGAAACCCATTGTCGCGTTGCTGATACCCCAGAAGAAATGGCTAGAGCAATTATCGATAGCTTGGCAAACACACAAAACACTCAGTCTGCCAGAGAATTTGTAATTGCGAATTATGATTGGAAGGTCATCATGCCACATTTTTTGCAGGCAATCGCAAATAAGGTACCAGGACTATAGCGAAATTTTGAACGTGCGCGATTTCCTTTTTTGGCATGCAGATTATGCAAACCGAGAGTAAAAAAATGAATGATGTGCGTACACAAATGCTTGAACGCATAGGTGAAGACGAATCGTTAGTCGGTAATCTTGAGGGCGAAAAAGCCATCCAATTACGCCAATGGGCTTCTACCACTGCGGAATCAATCGCACAACGCGAAGACCTCGATGACCGAACTGTTGCATCGCAATTGAATGCAATTCGCACCGCTGCACGGACAGCTGCGGCAAATGGAGGCGATGTTACACTTGCCCAGGCAACATTCGCTACGCTTGTAGAAACATCTGACCAAACCGTTGTCGGTAACCAGCCACCAGTTCATCTCGTCACATCACCGCCGCAACAATGGTGGCATCGTTTTACTTCATTTTGGGCAAAGAGTACGCGCAATGAATCGAAATAAATTGCCAAGGGATTGGCGTGTTATTACCTTGGTCATCGTGGTACTTGCGATTACTTGGTACTTCAATGAGCAGCCAAATCCCATTGCACTACCTGATGGCAAAACCCCTAGTCCGACACAGGACGTTGCTTCGTCTGCGCCAAATATTCCAAATCCCATTGAAGATTCTGCGCCGATTGTGCCCGTCAAAGGGGTAACGTTGTACACCACGACTGATTCATTGATTTATCCAGACGTAGCAGCCAAACGCAAAAAGCCACCAATGTACACCGCATTTTTAGCAGATATTACTGCGGCAAAATCCAAAATCGACATTGCTGTTTTTGATATCGATTTACCTGAATTACGTGATGGGTTGATCGCAGCACACAAACGGGGCGTGAACGTCCGGGTTGCATATGATGACACCAATGCCACGGATGCCCGGGTTGCTCAGTTGATTGGTGCATTGCAGGATGCCAACATCCCTGTTATCCCCGATGGCCGAGAACCATTCATGCACGAAAAAATTGCCGCGATTGATGACAACATCGTATGGACCGGTTCTTGGAACATGACATTCAATGATACGTACCGGAATAATAATCAATCGTGGCGTTTTGTGAATTCTACAATGGCGGGCTTTTATCACCAAGAAATCGATCAGCTCATGAGTGGCTCTTTTGGCAACGCGAAAATAAGCCATGCGCCATATCCAACAATTCAACTAACAGATGGTAAGTTGACCTTCTTCTTTTCACCCGTTGATGCTATCAACAAACATGTGGTTGCCGCAATCAATGCGGCCAAAAAGAACGTGCGGTTTCTGGCGTTTTCGTATACTGACAAGGCCATTAGCCAAGCAATGATTGCAGCGCACAAACGGAACGTACTGGTGCAAGGGGTGATGGAAAACCAGAATGTCAAAGGCACTGGTTCTGCATTCCCTGCATTACAATCTGCGGGAGTTGATATTTTGGCTGACGGTAATTGTTATATCATGCACCACAAAACAATAATCATCGATGACCAAATTGTGATTACCGGCTCGTACAACTTCACCAACAGTGCGGAACAGAGCAACGACGAGAATTTGCTGATCATCGATAGTCCGAGTTTGGCTGCACAGTTGATTGCAGAGTATACAATGGTACGTGCCCAAGCAGAGCAACCAACTCCGTGCGGGAAATAGACTTCCGCACCAGAAAGAAAACAGAGGTGTAGCAATGACCCGTTTGACAACCATATTCGCTGTTGGACTGGTGATTTTGGCGGCGATTGCCGTTGTTCTTGGGCATTCGGCAGCATTTCTGATGGGTGCATTGCAAGGGGTGACGGAATTTTTGCCGATATCGTCATCTGGTCATTTGATTTTGTTGCCATGGTTGTTTGGTTGGCAAGATCCACTGCTTAATTCGCTAACCTTTGATGTGGCCTTGCATATCGGTACATTGGTTGCTGTGATTGCGTATTTTTGGAGTGATTGGATGGCGTTGCTCAACGCAGTGCCCTACCTGGCGCGACCGCAGCAATCGCAACCAGCGATGATGCTGTGGATGGTGATTATCGCCACAATCCCGGCAGCGATTGCAGGTGTATTATTCCAAAAACCAATCGAAGCGTATTTTCGGTCACCCTTGCAAATTGCCGTGTTATTGGCAGTGATGGGTGTGGTTATCGCACTTATTGATCGTCGGAGCACGTCTGATCGTGAATTGCCGTCAATGACCTGGCGTGATGCAATTTGGATCGGCTTGGCGCAAACGTTGGCATTGATGCCGGGCGTGTCACGTTCGGGTGCGACGATGAGTGCGGGACGGGCCTTGCGATTAGATCGTGCGGCTGCAGCACGTTTTTCATTTTTGTTGAGTATGCCAATCACCTTGGCTGCCGTCGTGATGAAATTAAAAGATCTATTGGCGATGCATGGAAATGAAATAGTTGCTGTGGTGATTGGGATTGTTACATCGGCGATGGTTGGTTGGTTGGTCATTGATTTGATGATCCAGTGGATCCGCCGGATTGGTTTTGGTTGGTTTGCCTATTATCGCATTGTGATGGCAATTGTCGTGTTGGGCTTTTGGTACATCCGTGGCTAATCACACTCCATGGTATACTCGGTAATTAACTGAGTGTTAAACAATGCCCATTGGGTAATCATATTGGTGCGTTAGGCGCGGTATTGATGGCCTCGATTGGCAGTGTATGAGCATTATGCAAAATATGGCAAAAGGGGTTGGTATGCATACTGAATATACACGGGAAAAATTACGCCAAAGGCTCGGGTCATTAGGGCTGCATGATGTTGCCCTGCAATCTGCGCTCGACACATTAGTCGCAACTGTTGACCCTGATGATTTACGCGTTGTGGTCACTGGACTCGGAGTCGCGGCGCCGAATGGCGTCGGGGTCGAACTCTTTTGGCAAAATATGTTGGCGGGCAAGAGTGGCGTCGGTCCCGTGACCGTTTGTGATCCTGGTGATGCCGCGGTGCGGATTGCCGCCCAAGTGCCCGATTTCGACCCACGTGAATACATGGATGCCAAAGAAGCCCGTCGTATATCACGTGCCAGCCAATTAGCGGTTGCCGCTGCCCGCATGGCGGTCGCTGATGCCCAACTCGACATTAACGACACGAATCGCGACCGGATAGGCGCTATGATTGCCGATGGATCTTCTTCGGCTATTGATACAGAACAAGCGGTCGAGACTATCGTTACTCGTGGTTCCGCCAAAGTAAATCCCTTTTATATCACCTTGTCACTGCCCAATATGCCGTCGTGCCAGGTGTCGATTCAACTCGGTTTGACTGGGTACAACACCACTATTGCCACCGCTTGTGCCGCCAGTACCCAATCAATCGGTGAAGCAGTGAATGTGTTGTTGCGGGGCGATGCAGATGTTATTTTGGCTGGTGGGAGCGAAGCCCCAATTGCGCGTTTGGGGTTGGCTAGCTTTGCGGCTGCCCGGGCCTTGTCGATGCGCAACGATGAACCGCAACGTGCCTCGCGACCTTTTGATGTCAATCGCGATGGTTTTGTGCTTGGCGAAGGTGCTGGAGTCTTGGTGCTTGAACGACTGAGCCATGCCAAACGTCGTGGCGCGACGATCATCGCAGAAGTGATTGGTTATGGCTCAACCAGTGACGCGTATCATGTGACATCGCCCCATCCCGAAGGGCGCGGTGCAGTCCGTGCCATGCAAATCGCCTTGAAACATGCCCATCTCACTCCAACGCAAGTCGATCATATCAATGCCCACGCTACTAGCACGCATGTCGGTGATATTGTCGAGACCGCCGCCATCAAGCAAGTGTTTGGGGACTACGCATACAAAATCCCTATTACCGCATCCAAATCAATGATTGGTCATTTGACCGCTGCTGCCGGAGCCGTAGAAGCAGTCGCAACGGTGCTGACGTTGCGCGATCAAATCATCCCTCCCACCATAAATCTTGAGCAACCTGATCCCTTGTGTGATCTCGATTATGTGCCCAACGTGGCGCGTCCTGCGCGGATGGAAGTGGCGTTGAGTAATTCGTTTGGCTTCGGTGGTATCAATGCCGTCATCGCATTACGACGCTGGAAGTAATTATGCAGACTAATGGTCACGATTCATGGGGAATTGTTGGGCATGTTTGGGCAGTCGATATGCTACGGCATGCCGTAGCAGCCCAACGCCCGGCTCACGCCTACCTGATAAGTGGCCCGCGGCATGTGGGCAAGTCATTATTGGCGCTACGCTTGGCTCAAACCCTCAACTGCGAGATCGCTGGTGATTCGCCATGTGAAGATTGTCGCAGTTGTCGCCGCATTGCCAAAGGCAATCACCCTGATGTACGCGTCGCCAGCCTGGCGACCCAAGGTGCCACCCTCAAAGCCGAAGAAGCCGCCCGGCAACGCGATGTCCGCATTGAAACGGTGCGGACGTGGTTGGCTGACATTCATCTCCGCCCATACGAAGCAAAGCGACGTGTCTTCATCCTCGATGACGTTGAGCGCTTGAGCGAAGGAGCGGCCAATGCAATGCTCAAAGTGCTCGAAGAGCCGCCACCGTACGCCACAATTATTTTGATTGCGCATACGGCTGGTGATGTCATGGCGACCATCGTATCGCGCTGCCAAGCCGTCAAATTACGCCCTGTCTCCCGAGATGTAATTATTCCTTGGCTCATTGCGCAAGATATTGCCGATAGCGATGCAGTGATGTATGCGGCCTGGAGCGAAGGATTGCCTGGTTTGGCTCAGCATTATGCGGTGAACTTCGACGCTGCCAGTCTACTCCAACAACAACTTGACGAGTTGGTGTCGTTATCACAGCGCCCCCTTGTTGAGTGCTTCAAGTGGGTCGAAGAGCAAGGCAAAGCCTTTCGGGGTGGCGAACAAGCCGCCGTCTACGATACCTTGTTGCTGTGGCAACGCTGGTGGCGCGATGTGCTCGTGGTGGCCGCCGGCGTGCCCGATGCGATTACGTGGGTCAATCGCCAAGCCGATGTGACGCGGGTGGCCCGTGGCACTGGTGTGGTGCCAGCCGCAGCGTTTGTGCGGCGATTGGTATTGGCAGTGCGGCAATTACGCGAAAATGCCAACCCCCAACTCGTCTTTGAACAACTCATCCTCCAGCTCCCCGATAGACAATAAACACTGCCGTGGGAGGGGTTTGGGCGACAAAGTTTTCATTATGCAATTTTGTATAAAAAATGTGATAGGTCCCAAAAAAATATTGACTTATGCTATAATTGCGCAATATTTCCATACTGTTTGTATGAATTACCATTGAAGGAGGTGCATGTGACAAACGCATCCGCCGTTGTGCTTCAACAAGTCACTAAGCGCTTCCAAAACGTGACTGCTGTTGATGCAATTGACCTCGACATTCGTGATGGTGAGTTTTTTTCGATGCTCGGGCCATCAGGGTGTGGCAAAACGACCACCTTGCGGATGATTGCCGGCTTCGAGTTCCCTAGTGCGGGGGTGATTTCTCTCGATGGAGTTCATGTCGAAAAAATCCCCGCGCATTTGCGAAATGTGAATACCGTGTTCCAATCGTATGCGCTCTTTCCGCATATGACCGTTGCCGAAAATATCGCCTTTGGTCTCGAAATGAAAAATTTCTCCCGCGCTGATATTAAACCACGGGTTGATGCTGCCTTGGCGATGGTCCAACTTGCCAACTACGGTGCGCGTCGCCCCAAACAATTATCCGGCGGACAACAACAGCGTGTCGCCTTAGCGCGTGCACTGGTCAATCGCCCCAAAGTACTCCTGCTCGACGAGCCACTCGGAGCCCTTGACCTCAAGCTGCGCAAAGAAATGCAAATCGAACTCAAACGCCTGCAACAAGAAGTTGGGATTACTTTTATCTATGTCACCCATGACCAAGAAGAAGCCTTGACCATGAGCGACCGGATTGCCGTCATGAATCAAGGTAAATTACTCCAAGTAGGGTCCCCCACCGAAATCTACGAACGGCCGAGTAGTCGCTTTGTAGCTGATTTTATTGGCGAAGCCAACTTCATCGAAGGCCACGTCACTGAGATCGGCTCACCCTATTGCACGGTGCGTGCGAGTAACGGCCTCGAGCTCAAAGGGATCCTGCAAGGAACCTCTCCTGTCGGTACAGCGGTCACTATTGCCATTCGCCCCGAAAAACTTCGTTTGACCGTACAAGCCCCCGACAATGTCTTTACGTTGGCGGCTAAAGTCGAACAAGTCGTTTATATCGGCAGCGATACCCGCTTGACCGTGCGCCTCAGCGATACCATCACCCTCGATGTCTGGGAACAAAACAACCGCTCTACCCTAGACCGTGACGCCTATTGGCAACGGGACGAAGCAGGGTTTGTGACCTGGAATCCTGACAACGCCTTGATTTTGACGGCATAGGAGGTGGAGATGACTGTCGTTATACCAGACGAAACTCCCCTCGCCCAGCAACGTCAACAACGACTACGATTGTGGTTGTTGCTGGCGCCAGGCGCATTGTGGCTGTTTTTCTTTTTTGTGTTGCCGTTACTGATTGTGATGCTGTATAGCTTTGCCACACCGGGTCCTACTGGCAATGTGATTTGGGAATTCAACTTCAATAGCTACATCACGTTGATGGGCAAAGATTTATACTTCAACGCCTATTATCGCTCGTTGTGGGTGGGGATTCAAACCACTGTCATTTGTCTGTTGGTTGGCTATCCTTTGGCGTTGTACATGACACTGGCAGAACCCAAGCAACGCAATTTATTGCTCTTTTTGGTGTTGATCCCTTTTTGGACAAACTTCTTGGTGCGTACCTATGCCTGGATGATTATTTTGAGCAATAACGGGCTCATCAACGACTTGTTGCAGTTCCTCGGTTTTGCCAAACAGTTGCTCTATCCCAGCGCAGGGGCGGTTTTGGTGGGGTTAATTTACGGGAATTTGCCCTTCATGGTCCTGCCGTTGTATGCCTCACTGGCGCGCTTTGACTTCACGTTGATGGAAGCGAGCGCTGATTTAGGCGCCGGTCGCTGGCGCAGTTTTTGGCGCATCATGTTCCCGTTGACTGTCCCTGGAGTGGTGGCAGGATCGGTGTTAGTGTTTATTCCTACGGTTGGGCAATTTGTGGTGTCTGACCTGCTTGGAGGCTCCAAAGTCGACTTACTCGGGAATCTCCTCCAACGCCTCTTCACCCGCTCCAATCCACCCAATTGGCCGTTGGGGTCCGCGCTGGCTTTGGTCTTTATGTTTGTGTTGACCGTGATAGTAATTATCTACTTTCGCACCACCACGGAGGAAGATCGATGATTGATGTACCTGTGCCTTCATCGCGTCCCCGGAGCGACAACCGCAGCACTGCAGGGCGGCGTTTGCTTGGGTTGCATACATGGCTGACCTATATTTTTTTGTATGCGCCAATTGTAATTCTGGTATTGTTTTCATTTACCACCGACACGTTTGGGGTGCGTTGGACGGGCTTTACCCTGGATTGGTATTTGCGGCTTGCCCGTGACACCCGCATGATAAACGCCACCATCAACACGTTATGGGTGGCCTTGGTCGCGACGATTATCTCGACGGTATGTGGTACGTTGTTGGCGTTAGCCATGGAACGTTACCGATTCCGCGGGCGCAACGGCATGGATGCCTTGCTGTATTTGCCCATCGTCATCCCCGAAATCGTGATGGCCTTGGCGTTGTTGGCCTTCTTTTCTTTTGCATTTGGATTGCTCGAATCACTGACCGGTATCAAATTGCGCATGAACATCTGGACGGTGATTGTTTCGCACGTGGCGTTTTGTATTTCGTTTGTGGTGGTGGTGGTGCGGGCCAGCCTCAAAGGCTTTGATATGCGCCTCGAAGAAGCCGCAGCCGATTTGGGTGCCAATCCCCAGACGATTTTTTGGCGGATTACCTTACCGCTGATTATGCCAGGGGTGATTGGTGGCGCGTTGCTGGCCTTTACCTTATCACTCGATGACTTTATTATTAGTTTTTTCACTGTTGGGCCTGGCACCAATCTGCTCCCCGTCGAAGTGTATGGTCGGGTCAAACGGGCGATTACACCATCGATTAACGCGATTTCGACCATCATGTTGCTGGTGTCGATGGGGTTAGTGTTTTTGTCGCAATTTGTGCAACGGCAACGTGACTAATTCACTGTACTATATAGGGATAGACGTTTTTCGGTTTTTTGATGAAAGGTTGATTCGATGAAACAATTGTTACGTAGTATGGTATTGCTGGTAGTAATGTCGATGTTGATGGCGTGTGGTGGTGTCCCTGCTCCCGCGCCGATTCCTGACGTTACTGCGGGACCACCACCAACGGCCACCGAAGCCCCGGCAGCGTCGGGTGACACTGTCGACAAAACGAAATTGGCGGCCGAATTGCATGTCTATAATTGGACCGATTATATTGATCCTGCCTTGTTGACCGCATTCGAACAAGAATACGGCGTCAAAGTCATCGTCGATAATTACGACCAAAACGAAGATATGATTGCCAAAGTCCGTGCCGGTGGCTCGGGCTACGACATCGTAGTCCCGTCCGATTATGCCGTCGAAATCATGTGGCGGGCCGGGTTGCTCCAAGAGCTCGACAAATCAATGTTGACCAATATTGTCCATAATGAGCCCACTTTGCTCAACAAATACTTTGACGAAGGCAACAAATACTCGGTGCCCTACATGTATGGCATCACTGGGATTGCCTACAACAAAAAAACCTTCCCGACCCCTCCCGATAGCTGGTCAACCTTGTTTGATTTAGTCAATGCCGAAAAATACAAAGGACAGTTTAGTATGCTCGACGACGAGCGTGAAGTCCCCGGTTCGGCCTTGCGTTACCTCGGATTTTCTTTGAATGAAACAGACCCTGCGGCCATGAAAAAAGCCCAAGAATTACTCATCGCCCAAAAGCCCTTTTTGGCCGCCTACAATAGTAGCGACGTCAATCGCAAATTGGCGAGCGGCGAATACGTGATGGCACAGGCTTGGAGCGGTCAAGCCATGCAAGCCCGCAACGGCTTGGGCGATTCATTTGCTGGCAATCCCGATATCGGCTTTGTGATGCCCAAAGAAGGCGGGATGATTTGGATGGACAACATGACCATCCTCATAGATTCCCCCAATGCCTATACCGCACATGTGTTTATGAACTACATCATGCGCCCCGAAGTCGCCGCCCAAAACACCTCGTATATTGGGTATTTGCCCCCCAACAAAGATGCCATCCCCTTGATGGATCAAACTGTACGTGACTTGTACGCCGAAGGCTTTGCGCCAGATGCCGAAGTCATGAAGCGCCTCGAATGGGCCATCCGTAGCGAAAAAACCATGATTTTTAGTGATGTGTGGACCGCTGTCAAAGGCGAATAATCCTTGGAAGTGGCACGGTACGCGTGATGTATCATCACGTGTACCGTTTTTTTGTACACTGATTGTTCACGGTAATGTTTATAGTTATTTGGTAGAGTAGAGATAATCGATTGTCACAGGAGTCTTGTCATGTTACCCGCCCAATTAACCCTCGGTGCGTTAGCATTGCGCGTCCACAATATCGAACGCATGTATGCGTTTTATACCCAAGCGTTAGGAATGACGTTACACGCTCAATCCGACGCCGATGGCTCATGCCTGCTCGGCAGTGAGACCCAGGTGCTGTTGCATTTAATCCCCGATGCGACTGCCGTACCGGCGCCCCGCAATGCGGGGCTGTACCATGTGGCGTATCTCTATCCGACCCGGGCAGCTTTGGCCACGGCCATCCGCACCTATGTGAGCACTGGTTTGAAGCTCCAAGGCGCATCGGATCACGGCGTCAGTGAAGCGCTGTATTTGAGTGATCCCGAAGGCAACGGCATCGAAATGTACGTCGATCGGCCACGCAGCGCCTGGCCCAGTCAGAACGGCCAGTTGGTGATGAGTACTGACCCCTTGGACTTCCCGTCGTTACTCGCTGAACCCGACGATGCCCAATCCCCTATCGTCGGGCACATGCATTTGCATGTGGCAGATTTGGCGGCCGCGCGTACGTTTTATGTGGATGTGATTGGCTTTGCGTTGATGCAACAATATGGCGGCCAAGCCGAATTTGTGTCGGCGGGCGGCTACCATCACCACGTCGGCTATAACTTGTGGCGCGGCAAAAACATCGTGCCGGCCCCGGACAACGCTACCGGATTGGTATGGTGGACGGTGAATTTGCCTGATACCGATGCCCAAAACGCTGTAATTGCTCGTCTGGTGGCGGCCAAACACCCCCATACCGTCCAAGCGGGCGTGGTGTGGGTACGTGATAGCGTGGGCATTCAACTGCGGATTGTAGTGGTGGTATAAGCAGGAATACAACAGGGGGAGTGGCACGTGCCACTCCCCCTGTTGTATAAGTGAAGAGACTAATGCCCGCCCACCATGCTGGTATCGACCGCTCCGGCGGCAAAGAATCCTAAAGCACCAATGCTGGCATTGGCGAATTTATGCGTGACCATTGGATAAAGGCCA
>CALQBW020000068.1 GCA_943328915.2 Singulisphaera sp. GP187
AGCACTAAATCATCAGGGGCGAGTGGTGTGCCATGGTCGTCACGGGTACCACGAGTAATGTCGACAATCATTTGGCCGTGATGGTAGACACAGAGTTGGATGCCTGCTTCGCGGCCACTGGCGATGGCGCTGTCGATGTGCTGAGTCAGCGCTTGACTAAGTGTCATGTGGCTATTCCTTTGTGGTACACGCCAAAAAGAAGCACCATCACGTCAATCAAGGCATGCAAGATCGACGTGATGGTGCAATGCGTGGTTTAGGCTTCAGGGATGCCCAAATGGGCGCGTACGGCCTGTCCAACCACTAAGGAAATTCCCACAGGGGCGACAGCGTGGAACATGTTGGTTTTGGTGAGGGCAAATGCCAGGTCGTAATCGGGGTCGGCAAAGGCACTCGACCCACCCCAGCCGCCATGCCCAAATACCCCGCGCCGGCGTGACACCGATGAGTCTTCTTGGTAATCGGGGAGTTGATACCCCAACCCCATTGCCATCCGGAACTCTGCCGTGCCGTCGAGGGCCAAGCGTTGCACACTGCGGAGCATGTCGACGCGGCGTGACGTGAGCAATCGCACCCCATCGACCCCGTCACCAACCAACGATGCATAGACCCGCGACAGCGCCCGGGCACTGGTCATCATGTTGATACTGGGCATGCAGGCTGATTGCACGCTACGGAGATTGGCGAAGGCGGCCGGATCATTGACCATGTCGATGGTGCCACAATGGTCGTGGTTGAGTGGGTGGGGCAATCCGTCGTAGCGTAGCTCGGCGGTATCGCCGTAGCGCGCTGCAGGGAGCCCAATGTGCAGATCACGAATCCCTAACGGAGCACAGATTTCGTCTTGGATGAACTGGGTCACGCTCCGTCCGTCGGCACGTCGAAGCACTTCGCCCAGCAACCAGCCATAGCTGATGGCGTGGTAGGCAGGCGACTCGCCCGGGTGGGTTTTGGGCTCCATGGCGGCGAAACGGGCACACATCCCGTCCCAATCGCACATTTCGGCGGTGGTTACGCGAGGCATGTCGGCCATGCCCGAGGTGTGGGCGAGAAACTGGCGGATTGAGATATATTTTTTGCCGTTTTGGGCAAATTCTGGCCAATAGCGGCAGACCAAATCGTCGTAGTCCAGCGTCCCTTTTTCGGCAGCGATATGCATGGCCAGCGCCATCAACCCTTTGGTCATCGACCAGCAATAGAGCAAATTGTCGGCGCCGAGTGCATCACCGGCACTATTGCGGGTGCCCCCGCTATAATCGACAATTTGTTGGCCACGGTGGTAGACGCTGACTTGGATGCCGTATTCGGCACCTTGGGCTTGGTAATCGGCGACGATGGCGGCGATTTGTTTGGTTAACTCATTCATGTGCGCTGCTCCTTTGCTATGCACGTAATGCGGGGGTGCGATACACCGATTTGCCGGCGACGTGGATGTCGCAATCGACTACATAGGGGGCGATACCCTCTAGATTGGGGGTGATGCCGAGGCCGACGCCGGTGGGGATGTGGATGAGCCCGGCACTGTCAGGCAACAAATGCTCGTGCGTCATGTCCCATGCGAGTTGTTTGAGGGCTACGGGGTACTCGCAAATTATATCATTTTCTATGCCCGCATACGGCTGTAACGAGGCACTCAAGGCCAGATTTGAGGTGAAGGTGTGATTGACATACGTCACGTTATTGCGTTGGGCGTATTGGGCAACCTGATGGGCAATGCTGATGCCACCAATCCGGCCCGTATCGATTTGGATGTAGCCCAGCCCGGCGTAGTCGATCATGTGTTGGGCCATATAAAACGTATGACAGCCCTCGCCTCCCGCGAGCCTGACGGGCGTCGCTGATTGACTGATAGCGGCGTATGATTTGAGTGCGCCCGACACAAACGGCTCTTCGAGCCAGGTGACGTGGCACTCTTGCAGGGCGGCGATGCGGGCTTGGGCTTTACTCACATCGTCGATCCAGACGGTACCGGCGTCGATGAGCAAAATTCCGTCAGCACCTAGTCCTTCACGGGCGGCATAGACATGGGCGGCGTCAGCACTGACACTCCCTAGCCCATACGGTCCCCAGCCGAATTTTGCGGCCTTGAAGCCTTTGGCACGCACTTGTTGGGCCAGTGCCAAGGTTTGCTCGGGGGTATCACCAAACAATTGTGAGGCATAGGGCAATTTGGGATAGGCGCTGGCGTAGCCAAGGAGCTGGAAGACTGGTGCTTGGAGTTTTTTGCCCAACAAATCCCACAATGCGATGTCGATACCCGACAAAGTGTGTTCTGCTTGGAGCAAATCGAGACTATTGGCACGTACCAAGGCACCGATGCGGTAAATATCGCTGATGTCGTCGATGGTCTGGCCGAGTACCGAATCGCGCACCGGTTTGCAGGCACTATGCGACATCGGGCAAACGAGGCTGGCTATCGATACCAGCGGTGCGGCTTCGCATTCACCCCAGCCCACATATTCGCCGGCTTGTACCCGTACCAGCAAGGCATCTTGGCTGCCATCGCCGATGTCGAGCACTTCGGGCATCGCTAAATAATAAAAATCAACGGCATCAATCCGCATTTTGGTCTCCTTGTAGTTGCTTGGTGCGAAGCATCCCAAAAATAGTTACACGATATTGACAAATTCTACCATCACTTTTACCATAGGTTAAACACGTTTCACAAATGCGAAAGGGTAATCAATGACGATCCCATCTCAAATAGTGTTCGCCGCCGATCGCTTGCAATTTATTTATCAATCCGCCCCTATGCGATTCCTGCAAAATTTAGAAGTAGGTGAGGTCGGTTGGGGGATGGCAGATTCTGGCTTATTTGGCATCGAAGTCGATGGTGAACGCATCGATGCGATGCACCCAGAACTCGTATTGCAATCAATCAATCAAACCACCCCTGCAACTGGTCAAACCCAGACTCAACTCACCTTCATGTATGCGCCGTTGCAACTGACCATTGATTTTTTTGTGATGACCTATGCGGGAGCCACGCTCTGCGAAAGCTGGATTGTGGTCGAAAACCACGGCAATACACCGCAAACCATCACCCGCCTCGATTCGTTGGTGCTGCATATCCCTTCCGCATCATACGATATGTTGCATTATACCGGTGGCTGGGGCAGCGAATTCGAGCCAGTACGCGGCCGTTTGAATGGCGATGTGCGCCTCGAAACCCGGGCTGGACGTTCATCACAAGGCATGCACCCATGGTGCACCTTGTGGCGGGATGGCCGGTCGGCAATGTCGGTCTCCGTGGCTTGGTCGGGTAATTGGGCTATTCGCCTCGATGAACAAGACGACGGTGGCTTTGAACTGAGTGCTGGCCTCAATGAATGGGCTTACTTTAGTGTATTAGCGCCCAACCAATCAGTGACTGCCCCCAAAGTAGCCTGGGTGCTCAATGATAACCCGAGTCTTGACGATTTGGCGCAACAATATGCCACCATTGGCCGCAAATACTGGTATCCACATGCGCCATTGGCCGACGCCATGCCGGTCGAATGGAATCATTGGTGGACATACGATGATCGGGCCATCAACGAAGAAGTCTTCCGTGCCAATGTCGATGTGGCTGCCAAAATGGGCATGGAAGTCTGTACACTTGACGCCGGTTGGTTTGGGCCTTCCGACACCGGCACGCATTGGTACGATTACCGTGGTGATTGGCATAATGTGAATACGCAACGTTTTCCTTCGGGAATTCGGGCCCTCGCAGAATATACCCACTCCAAAGGAATGGCTTTTGGGTTGTGGTGCGAAATAGAAGCATTAGGACGGCACGCCGAAGTGGCAACACAACACCCTGCTATTGTTGCTACTCGACACGCATCACCTCTTGGGTATGTGTGTTTAGGAAGTGACGCAGGCTGGCAATGGGCTTTCGCCACACTCGACCGCTTGATTACGGATTATGCCGCCGATTGGATCAAACTCGACTTTAATCTTGACCCGGGTGCGGGATGCGATCGTACCGACCATGGTCATGGTGCTGGTGATGGTTTGTTGTGTCATTATCACGGCTATTATCGCCTACTACAAGCGATTCGCGATGCCCACCCGCATGTTGTCCTCGAAAACTGTGCGTCGGGTGGCTTGCGCATTGACTTGGGTTTGGCGCGTCAAACGCATATGGCGTTTTTGAGTGACCCAGATTGGCCAGAGCATAGTTTGCAAATCTTTTGGGGTGCGGCGACAATGCTTGCCCCTGATGCGTTACTTCACTGGGGGTTTTGTGAATGGGGTTTTGCCGATCACCCAAAACAAACGTTTGATCCAAAGAGTACGGCCCTGACGGTCAGCCAGTTGGACTACTATACCCGGATTGGCATGTTGCGTCGCTTTGGTTTTTCACAAGGCTTGCCCACTTTGTTACCGTGGGTCGCTGATCGGTATGCACAGCATATTACTGACTACAAAAACACCATCCGACGCTTTGTGAAGTATGGGGTGTTGCACCTGCAGACGAACCAACCGCGCCGCGATGGCACATTAGACCGCTATGCAGCATTCCAATACGTCATCGCAGATGCAAACGAATCTCTGCTCGCTGTTTTCCGTATGCCCGGCGCAAAATCTTGGCGTGACATTCCCATAGCAGGTATCCAGATAGAGATGCACTACGAATTAACATGGCTTGGCGATAATCGCGTGCAAATAATTCCCGGAGCTGACCTGATTGATGGGTTGCATTGCGATGATTTGCCAGAACCCGGTGCTGTCATGATTTTGATTCGCGCAATCCGGCCTGTTTGACATTGAACTATCCTGTGATATACTCGTGGTAAGCAAATTAATGAAACGTTTTCATATATGTGAAATTATGGCTACAAGGTAACAGCGAGGTTATCGAATGGCGCAATTGATTCCTACAATCAAATCGAATATCGGGAAACGTGAACGCCAAGAGGCATTTCATGCATATGTATTCATGTCACCGATTATTATTGGATTATTGCTATTTACGTTGGGACCAGTCATTGTTTCTTTTTGGTTAAGTTTCACTGAATACAACTTGTTGAGCGACCCCAAATGGATTGGGGTCGAGAACTACATCCAAATGTATGGTGAAGATTTGTTTTGGCAGTCATTGCGTGTCAGTGCCATCTACTCAGTGGTCAGCGTGCCATTGGGTTTGGTGCTGGCGCTTTTTTTGGCGATATTACTCAACCAAAAAATACGTGGTATGTATGTTTTTCGTGCAGTTTATTACCTCCCTACTGTCATTTCTGGCGTAGGAGTGGCGATGTTGTGGCGCTGGATTTTTAATGGCCAATACGGGGTCATCAACACGATGTTGCACAATATCGGAGTCAAAGGCCCTAATTGGCTCATCGACGAAAATTGGGCCTTAACGGCCTTGATTATCACCAGCATTTGGGGCGTGGGTGGGACGATGTTGATATTTTTGGCGGGATTACAAGGTATCCCCCAAGAATTAATGGAAGCGGCCGAAATCGATGGTGCCGGGCGCTGGCAACAGTTTCGGCACGTGACCTTTCCGTTGCTTTCACACGTGACGTTTTTTAATTTGGTGCTTGGGATTATCGGTGCCTTACAAGTATTTACCGATGCGTATGTGATTACCAACGGCGGTCCTAATAATGCAACAAATTTTATTTCGGTCTATTTATACCGGCACGCTTTTATATATCTCAATTTTGGGTATTCTGCGGCCTTAGCGTGGGTGTTGTTTATGATTGTGTTGACATTGACCTTGTTGGTGTTCCGTTCATCGCCCATTTGGGTATTTTATGAATCCGAACGACAGGGGAAGTCATAATGCATAGACCAATTATTTGGTTTCGGCGCAGAAGTAGCCAACAGTTCCTGATGGCGTTAATTGCAGTGCTACTGTTGTTGGGTGGTGGTGTGGTAATTATGGTGCCGTTTTTTTGGATGGTGTCAACATCACTCAAGCAAGCGGGCGAAGTCTATTTGATGCCGCCGATCTGGATTCCCAGCGATCCGCAGTGGGTCAATTTTGTGACCGCCTGGACACGCTTGAATTTTTCGTTATATGCCAGCAATACCTTTTTAATTGTGAGCACCGTAATGATTGGCACGTTGTTTTCGGCATCGTTTGCGGCTTACGGGTTTGCCCGTCTGCGTGCACCTGGGCGTGATTTCATTTTTATGTTGTTACTAGCGACATTGATGTTGCCAGGAGCAGTGACGTTGGTCCCAACCTACTTGATGTTCAACAAAATCGGTTGGGTGAATACGTTTTTGCCGTTGATTGCGCCGGCGTTTTTTGGCAATGCATTTTTTGTTTTTCTGATGCGCCAATTTTATATTACTATCCCGCGTGAACTCGAAGAATCGGCCATGATGGATGGGGCGACGATCTATCAGATTTGGTGGCATATCATGTTGCCGTTGAGTGGTCCCGTGTTGGCGACGATAGCGGTGTTTACGTTTGTGGGTACATACAACGACTTTTTCACGCCGTTAATCTATTTGTCAGATGACACAATGCATACCATTGCGGTGGCGTTGACTTACTTCCAAGGCTCGGCCAAGATTGGCCCCAAGATGCATTTGTTGATGGCGGCAGTGTCGATTTCGGTTATTCCGCCACTGGTATTGTTTTTGTTTGCCCAGCGCTATTTTGTGCGTGGCATAGTGACAACCGGTATCAAAGGGTAACCCCCTCTGGACATAACAAATGGTTACAACAAGGAGAAGAAGGTCATGAGCCAGGAACACGATACCCCAAATGGTGCCTTGAATCGTCGCCGATTCTTGCGCACAATGGCACTCGGCACCGCCGCCCTTGCTGCTGGTGTGTTGGCAGCTTGTAGTGCGACGCAGCCAACGGCCGCTCCCGCAGCGACTGCTGCACCCGCACCGGATGCTCCCACTGGTGAAGTCGCCAAATTCAAAGCGTTGATGTGGAGCAATTCCCCCGTTCTCGACGAAAACTTCAAGAAACGGGCTGATTTGTTCAATGCCAAGTACAAAGGCAAGTACGAAGTCGACATGCAATTGTTGCCATGGGATCAGTATTGGCCCAAGGTTGATTTGGCATATGCATCCAAAGCCCCCATTGATGTCTACTTCTGGGACGTGCAAGCCTATGGTCACTACAAACAAGACTTGCTCAAAAACCTCCAAGAAGATGTCAACGTGGCCGCAGATTTGAGCAACCCCGAGATTTACCCCACCAATTTGTTTGATGTGTGGCGCTTTGACGGTGCTAATCTGTTTGCCATCCCCGAGAACTTACAGATGATGCAGATGTACTACAACAAAGACTTGTTTGACAAAGCTGGCGTGAAGTACCCCGATGCCTCATGGACATGGAACGACGTATTGACCGCCGCAGCCAAACTCAAAATCAGCGAAGGTGACACTGTCACCCAATGGGGTTTTGACATTGGAGACCTCGGCGTATGGTGGGGTGCCCAAACCTTGGCTTGGGATCAAGGTGGTGCCTTCTTTGACAAAATCGTCGAACCAACCAAATTCACTGTCAGTGACGAAAAGTCAGTCAGCGGCCTCAAGTTTATCCAAGATGCCATGTATGTCAACAAAATGGCTCCTGACCAGGCCACCCGTTCCATTGTCGGCCAAGAAGTCGGTATCTTTGGTTCAGGGAAGGTTGCTATGACTCCCGGCGGCTCGTGGGGCATGTCCGGCTATGCCGACCTCAAATTCAAATGGGATGTCGCGCCATTGCCCAAGTGGACCGATATGACCGTTATGCCCTATTGGTTTGGTGGTTGGGTAGTCGCCAAAGACGGCAAGCAGACCGATGCAGCAACCGCATGGGCAATCTGGTGTGCCACTGAGTACCAACAGACCATGGCCGAGACCCGCGACTGGATTCCGATTCGCACCGATGCGCGCAATTCGGCTGCCTTCCTCGGTGGCTTACCTGCTGGCTTCAAAACCGTCCTCGATACCTTGCCCGATGCCAAATTGGGTGACATGTATCACAAGGCCGGCCAGCAAATCCTCGGTGAAGTCTTTGGACCTATCCTCGATCAATTCTGGAACAACAAAGTCACCGCTGCGGATGCCGGGAAGCAAATCGACGAAAAAGCAAACGCCTTGTTGGCAAAAGGCTAAACTCGTTGCCGTCGTCCCGTACTTCCACTGGCAATCGTTGGTGGGGTACGGGATTTTTTTCGAATGGGAATGGTAGATAGAGGGGATTATGCAAATTACGCGTACGGATACAACGGCCATATTGCTGCATACACACTTCACGCTCACACTCATCCATGCCCACCAGCAGCTTCGCTATGTGATGCAATCACCAACCGCTGCGATTGCGCTATGCGAAGGGGTATTGGGCGACATCCAGTGTAATCACCGGGCAATCAAATGGCAAACATTGACCGTTGCAGATCCCGTGGCCCATCCTGATGGCACGACTACGGTGGCTATTGTGGCTGATGCTGATGGATTACAGCTCCAATTGGTGATGCAATTTTATGCAGAGCATGCGATGATGCGTACCTGGGGGACATTACATAATCTCGGTACACAGAGTTGGACAGTAACCGATTGTGCGATTGTGCATCTCATTTTCCCCCTAGCGCCACTCTATCTGTTCCATGTCGATCAATTTAGTTGGGTATATCGACGTGATTTTTTTAGTCAACATCAAAGTCAAATCTGGCCCGGTCGTACCCCTATCGAAATCCGCATGGGTTCGTACCCGTCGCATTACGACGGTGCTACTAGCTGTGGCTGGTTTGCCATGCGTCCTCCCCCCCACGACACCAATCCCCAGTCGCCGAATCAGGGTAGCGGAGTGGTATGTGGCATTGAATTTAATGGCAAGAGCCGGGTACATGCCTGGGCGACACCCACCACAACCACGGTACGCAATAGTATTGATACGCTGGCGCATCAACTCGCGCCAAATAGTGTATTTGAGGTACCCGGTATGTTTATCGGAGGGTATACGGGCGACTGGGACGAGGCGGGGTATGTGACCCAACGCTTTGCCGAAGCCCACATTCATCCAGCCTTGCCTGACAAGCACTACCCGTGGGTGCAGTACAATTCGTGGAAGTACGGTCAAGAAATCAACGAAGCGCAACAACTCGCCGTCATCGACACCTGTCACGAATTAGGTATCGAAGTGGTGGTGATCGATTTGGGCTGGGCGCGCACCATTGGTGATTGGTACGCCAATTCTACCAAGTTCCCCCGTGGACTAGCACCATTGGCTGCTCGCGCCAAGCAACACGGTATGCGCTTTGGGGTGCATATTGCCATGGCGCAATGTGCATCTGATGCCCCGATTGCGCAGGAGCATCCCGATTGGTTGATTCACACCTACGACGATTACTTTGGGGCCGGGATTTTGTGCTTTGGGCATCAGCCATGCCGTGACTGGATTATCGCCCAGATTTCACGCTTGATCGAAACCGAAGGCATCGACTACATCATCCAAGACGGTGAAGATATGGTCAAATACTGCCCCCGTACTGACCATAGCCATGCTCCTGGCGATAGTAACTATGCCAACTCACAATACGGCCTTGATATCGTGATCGGTACTATCCTCGCCAAGTATCCGCATGTGGTGCTCGAAAACTGCGAAGATGGCGGCATGATGATGACCTACAAAATGGCCCAACTCTATCACACCAGCATTACCGTAGACAATATCGCCACCTATGCCACCCGCCAAGGAATCTACGGCGCGTCGTATCCTTTTTCGCCCCGCTATAGTGTGCGCTATATGCAAGACGACCCGACGCCATATACCTTGCGTAGTGCGATTTTTGGTGGCCCATTGATTTTCATGCAACTCATTACTGATTGGAATGCCGAGCAACGCCTCGATGCCGTGCGGGCCATCAATGAATATAAACGCTACCGTACCTTGATCCGTGACGGCAAAGTCATCCACTTACTGCCACCACGGGCCAATGTCAACAATCAAGGCTGGGGCTGGGACGCGATACAGTCTGTGTCTGTACCCGCACATCAAAGCGTGGTGATGGTCTATCGCGCCATGGGTGATACGCCGTCGCGGATTATTTACCCGCGCGGGTTGCATTCCGACGCCTGGTATCTGATTGAATGTGAAGATGCCCAGCAACAATGGCAACGCCGGGGCAGTGATATTATGCGCTACGGGGTTTCTGTGGCGTTACCTGAATTTGGTGCCGAAATCCTGCGACTCGACCGGATTGAATCACGCGATTGAAGGGATGAGGATGATTTATACCCGCATTGATGCCAATTATACCTGGCGCGGATTCCGTGCCGTCCTCCTCGAAAATCACTATCTCCGTGCCATGTTTTTGCCCGAGCTTGGCGGCAAGTTGTGGTCGCTCTACGACAAAATCGCCGACTGTGAGGTGCTTTGGCACAACCCCCGCCTGCCACCCCGCCCGGCTCACTATGGGGCCGCCTACGATGATTGGTTTTGTGGGGGCTGGGATGAACTCTTCCCCAACGACGCCCCTACTACGATTAGTGGGGAGCCCTACCCCGATCATGGCGAATGGTGGGCAATGCCGTTTGAGAGCGACATTATAAACACCGACACTCACTGTGGCATCGTGCTCCGCCGCCGTGGGGTGGTCACCGATACTGTTGTTGAAAAAACCATTACATTACATAACGATGAATCGCAATTGCGTATTCAGTATCAACTTACGAATCACAGTTACCAGCCGCTGGATTATTTGTGGAAGCTCCACCCTGCCCTCGCTATCAACCCCGATTGCCGCATCGACATGCCGGCGCAACGGGTGATTGCCGAAGAAGGCTTCCGGGGGCGGATAGGCGCCGACATGGCGCTATTCACCTGGCCACATGCGGGGGCGATCGATATGCGTCAAATTCCTGCGGTGACTGCCCAAAGTTGTGATTTTTATTATGGGCTCGACCTGCAGGCGGGCTGGTGTGCTTTGACCGATACACGCAAACGGCGGGGCTTCGGGTTGGCATTCGATCCCGAAGTATTTCGATCGGTGTGGGTATTTGGGGCGTATGGCGGCTGGCGTGGGCTGTATACCACCATTCTTGAGCCTTGTACGGGCTACCCGTACCGCCTCGATGATGCGGTCGCGCAGGGGACGGCCAGTCGGTTGTTGCCGGGAGCTCAGCTTATTACCGAATTGAGCGTGGTGTTGTATCAGCATGCGACTGGTGTAACCCATATCAGTCGCAATGGTCAGGTAACTGCAGAGTAACGAAGGACGTGGATAATGGGTGTGTCGCAAGTGGCATTAATCACCGGGGCCGGTAGTGGGATTGGTCGTGCAACCGCCCACGAATTGGCCAGCCGTGGTCATCGGATTGTGGTTGCCGATATCAACGACCGTGCCGCTGATTCTGTGGTGAATGAAATCACGCAAATTGGTGGGCAGGCCGTCGCAATCGGTGCCGACGTCTGTCGTGATGCAGACACCATGGTGGCTAAGGCACTAAGCGCTTTTGGCGTGATTGATATTTTGATCAACAATGCCGGGATTTTTTATCCTGCTGATTTTTTGACCACGCCCTTTGTTGAATGGCAAAAAGCCGTAGACGTGATGTATTTTGGGGCGGTGCATTGTAGCCAAGCGGCGGCGCGGGCCATGGTGGCCCAGGGCCATGGTGGCCAAATCGTCAATGTGTCGTCGGTCAATGCCTTTCTGGGGGCGCCGCTGTCGTCGCATTACAACACCGCCAAAGGGGCAATTGATCAATTGACGCGTTGTCTGGCCGTCGAACTGGCCCCCCACGGGATATTGGTCAATGGCGTGGCGCCAGGGTTTGTCGAAACGCCCATGGCTATTGTCGATGGTGTGAGCGAACATAGCACTGCCGAGTTTCAACAGTTTTATGTGCAACGCCGGCGGATTCCCTTGGCACGCCCGGCCGAACCCAGCGAAATCGCCGTGGTCATCGCCTTCCTCGCCGAAGGCAGCGCGACCTATCTGACCGGTCATACCATCGTGGTTGACGGCGGCTTGTCAGTGACGTTTTAGCGACACGCGATAGCCGAGGATGGTGGATAGACTATTGGCTTGAGTACGAATCAAATCGAGCAGATGGATGCGGCGCTCGTCGGTAAAGCGAATGTTTGGTACTGATATGCTCATCCCGGCCACTATTTGTCCTTGGGCGTCGTAGACAGGGGCTGCCACACAACACAACCCCGGTGTTGATTCTTCGTAATCAAGGGCATAGCCGTTGTGGCGGGCGGTGGCGATGAGTGCCCGCAGCTCGCTAGGATTGGTCACGGTGTTGGGGGTAATGACGGGCAAAACAGTATCGTCGGGGATGCGAGTACATAGCTCTGCGTCGCTCAAGTTGGCCAGGAGTACTTTGCCGACGCCGGTGGCATAGGCCGGGAATCGTTTGCCTACCGCCGAAACCATCCGAATGGTGTTGGTGCCCTCTTCTTTGGCGACGTAGAGCACTTCGTTGCCATCGAGTACCGCGAGGTGCACGGTTTCGTTGCACATCCGGGCCGTGGTGCGTACAATCTCCCAGCCATCACTCACCAAATTGGTGCTGGCGATATAGGCACTCCCCAGCTCAAATAACGCTGGTCCGAGCCGATAGGTGCGCTCGCGTAAGCCTTCGCGCAGATATCCGTGGACGACCATCGTGTTGAGCAAGGCGTGGGCACTGCTCTTGGGTAGCCCTAGCTCGGCACAAATCTGTGTCAATGATAGCCCGTCGGGGTGATTGACGAGGAGTCCAAAAATATCGAATACCCGTGCCGCCGATTTTACCACGTGTTGGGCTTGTTGCTCTGACATGTAATTATTCAACTATATGAAACAGGTTCTTGTATACGAAAATACCACAGATTATATTTTTTGTCAATCAAAACCGGTGTGACCACA